>JAFAKL010000169.1 GCA_019235445.1 Verrucomicrobiota bacterium
ATTGAGAGCTGAACAACCGCAACAGCTGCTTTGGGGTAGCTTTTCGACTGAGCGGCCAGAACCGTTCGCCGCTTCCTCCTGCCAGTACAAGTACATAAAAATCATTCGACATCGCTCGAATATGGCTCAAATTTTTTCTTCGACTAACGATAAAGGGCTCCAGAGGGTTCTGGAAGTTTGCGACCACCCTTGAACAGAGTAATACTGTTTTATGTCGAGCGATAATCATAAGACCATTGTTCTTTCGCTCCCGGCAGCGGCATTGCTGACGATCTCTCAAGCAGCGATCGGCTGCGGAATCGGAATACTATTGGCGGATAAAGTGACTGAGAGGAAGCGCAGTATCGCGGCAGTCGGGATGCTCTCTCTGGCGATCGCAACGAGCGCCCCCGCGTTAGTAGGTGTGGTGGCTGAACTGATTAATGGACCTGAGTCGAAGCTTGGAGCTCGCCGCCGGCTCCGCTCGATCCGGGAAGATTCGGGGCTGCAACCGGAAGAGGAGTTTCTTTGAGGGATAGGTTTTTAGTGCTTTCCTTCGGGTATGAACGAAAGGATGCTGAGCACGCCCCAACCAACAGATCAGGATTTACCTCTTCTCTAAGCTACTGGCTCGGTGACGTGCCTGCCGCAGGCGTAGAGGGAAAAAGGGGGGGCGTTTAGCTGAGGATTCGCGCGCCTTCGGAAGGCTCAGTCAGTATTGCTGAGCAGTTCGCGCCTGTCATTTTGTGGTACTCGAGAGAAATGGTTCGGACAATCTCGTTTGCGTACCCTGCTTGGATTAATGAGACCGTTGAACCGCCGAACCCGCCTCCTGTTAGTCGGGAGCCAAAGACGCCGGGCGTCTTTCTCGCTAAATCCACCAGGACATCTAAATAAGAGGTGCTGTTTTCAAAGTTTATCTGGGAACTGACATGAGAGGCGAACATGAGGTCCCCAAACGCCTGGAGCCGGTTCGACCGCAAGGCCTGAACGCCCTGTAGAACTCTATCGCTCTCTCCCACGACGTGAATTGCCCTGCGGCGTGTCACTTCGTCCAGGGGAACGCTTTCCAGCTGTGCCAGCGTTGCATCGCGAAGCGATTTAATACCCAGGGATTTGGCGGCAAGCATGCATTGTTTACGCCGTTCGTTATATTCGCCTCCGGTTAATTGATGCGGAACTCCGGAATTTAAAAGAAGCAGCGAGGCATTGGCAGGCAGGGAAACAGTCTCTACCGTGACGTTCAGAAAATCCAACAGGATCAATTGGTGAGACTTGCCAAAGACGGAAGATGCCTGATCCAGCAGGCCTGACTGCACTCCAACAAACTCGTTCTCTGCCTTTTGGCATAGTTGCGCAAGACGCATTTTTTCAAATTCAAGGTCGAACAAAGCTTTGGCGGCCAGAGCGGTGGCTACTTCCAGCGCGGCCGAGCTAGATAAGCCGGCGCCCAGAGGTAAATCACTCGAGATATTTAAGCGCATCCCGCTTAATCGAAAACCGGAGGCCAATAGCACCTTGATGACGCCAACTGGGTAGTTTGCCCAGGCATCTTCGGTCAGAGGTCGGAGATTGCTTAGCTCAATGCTAATGCTCCTTTGATTGGTCTCCGAACTAATCTCCAGGATTTCTTCGGAGAGCCGGGATGCTTCAATGGTTACTCCGAGATGGATGGCAGCGGAGAGGACAAACCCTAGATTGTAATCGGTGTGGTTGCCCAGGATTTCGACGCGTCCAGGGGCAAAGGTAGTGGTGGTCTCGGACATGTGGGAGGTGTTATTCGTCAATCTCAAAATCAACTACTGGCCGGAAAGAGCTAACTAGCCAAGGGCTCCGCCCTTGATATCCCTGAAGGCGGGTCGTAACGAGAACAAAATTCTCGTTACGACCCGCATAACGGTCTAATCCGGAACTCAAAGCACTAAACTATCTAAAGTTTCTTGCAAAGCGAGAATCAAAGCATAGCTTGCGCGTGTGAAACTATCTTCCTCCTCTCTTCGGAAAGCCGTGGAAATCCAGCAACGCATCGAACGATTGCAGGAAGAGCTTGGTAACTTGTTGCAAGCAGGTGCAGAGACTAACTCAATTCCGGCAACTGACGTGACGACAGCTCCTTCCGAGAAGAGTCGAGTACGTCGAAGGAAGGCGGTGGAAGTGCCGGCGTCGGAACGAAGCAGGGGCCGCCGTCCAACTTCGCCCACCGGCCCTCTGGCTCCGGCAGTTGTCAAAGTGCTTCAATCCAAAGACTCGCCGATGAGCGTTTCTGAAATCCTGGAGGGTCTTTCATCAAACGGCTATAAATTTGCCTCCCCCGAACCGAAGAAGAATCTGTTTGCGCGCATTTACCGATTAAAAGGCGTAAAGCAGGTGGGTCCCGGTAGATTTGCCGCGGTATAATTCTTATTTTTATTTCGATCCGAAAAAAGCAAAGGGGTGGTTTCCTGCCTGAGGCGTTTCTCAGATGTCCACGGAAGGGTGGATCGCGATTCTCTTGGCCTGAGGCAAAACTCCTGATTGACACCTCCGCGGCTTCGGAGTTTGATCGCTCTGCATGCGATTTCTCCTCCGAGGGGCGTTTCTGGCGATGGTCATAGGGGGAATCATGGTCAGAGCCGAAAATCCGCTCCCGATCGAGAACGCCAACGTCTTGCCTTTGGCAATAAGCGATGCCTTTGAATTCCGAAAATTTGAGATCTTTCGAAATGCGGTGCCAGTCCCGGGAGCGACACCAATCTTGACCAAAGATCTAATGATCGAGTTCGAGCGAAGACACAGGTTGTGGGGAGCGCTCGATGCGGCTGATGTTTCAGCCAGGACCGGTCAGTATTTCACCTTTTTCTGGCGTGCAAAAAGGCCGGCAAACCTCACGCTCCGTCTAGAATATCGGCAAACAAATCTGAAGAACTATGTGCAGGCTAGGGAACTAAACTATCCAAATGCGAAGGGAAGCCATATTTCAGAGTTTGCCATCGTAGGAAACGACTACGAAAACGACGGCCCGATTACTTCGTGGAGGGCGATTTTGATCGAGAATCGAAAAATTGTGGCGCTTCTTCCGTCGCGAAACTGGCAATGAAGCCGCTGGAAAGTCTTGAATTTGACACATAAACGCGAGGGAAGGTATATTTGGCGGTCTTGTGAACTCACCAACTTCCATCTTGGTTGGCGTAACGAGCCTGGGGATCCATGTGAAGGTGGAGGGCAAAGGTTCATTTCAAAGCAGTCCCGCCTTAAAGGAGTTCTCTAAGCAAATGTTGGAGCGGGGCTATCGCAGGTTTGTGGTGGATTTGCTGCGCTGCCCGGTGATGGACTCCACTTTTATGGGTACGCTGGCCGGAATCGCCTTGCGCTTGCGCGAGTTCGGCAACGGATCATTATTGGTGCGAAACGCAAACGAGCGCAATACGGACCTGCTTCGGAATCTAGGTTTAAATAACTTGTTTGAGGTGGAATCAAAGACGCCAGATCCGAGCGAAAACGTCATCGAAGCACCATTAGACGCCGATCGTACGATCGGACGGGTCGATCAAGCAGAGTGCATGATCGAGGCGCACGAGGCCCTGGTCGACGCAGATCCGGATAACCTTGCGCGATTTAAGGACGTTCTCGAGTATTTAAAGCAAGATCTTCGCGCCGGCTCAAAATAGCTTTGATTCAATGTGGTCCTTTCCCCTCATAGGACTACTCGCCGCCATTGTCATCGTGCTCGTGAGGGCCAATTTCAAGCAGCGCCAATATATTGAGGCCCTGAAACGGGCCAGGGAAGAATTGCAGGTCGAAGAAGACAGGGTATTCGATTTTCTCCACGGGTTGGGTGAAGCGTTTTCAGAAGATTTGCGCTCTTCGGATCTGCACCGATTAATTGTCGAAGGGGCAACTCGGATCACCGATGCGCATGGCGGCGCGCTCTACCTTGTGGACCGGACAGGAAAGTTGCTGGTTCCGAGCTTTATTTCGAAGGATTGCCCGCCGCTGGTTGAAGTGCCCCGCAATATTTCGCAACAAAGTTTGACTTCTCCGTTAGCGCTGGAGAGTTATCTGCGACTGCACACGGTTAAACCTGGAGAGGGTCTGCTCGGCGCGGTTTGGGAACGCAAAGAGCCGTTGTTCCTTTCCAGCAAGGATGCAGACCCTCGCCTGGAACGGCTCAAGGACTTGTCCGTGGAGCTGGATTCGGTCATGATCTGTCCCCTCATCTACGCGGGTCAGAGTCTGGGTGTGCTAGCCGTCGCCAACGGCCCGATGAGCACTCCATTTTCCCCCGCGGATTTTCTGGTCTTTCAATCGATTGTCGAACAGTCGGCATTCGCCCTCTACAATGCGGTGGTCTACTCGGAGGCAAGTGAGAAAAGGAGGATTGACCGGGAACTGGACGTGGCCCGCGATATTCAGAGAATTCTCTTGCCGAACGCCGCGCCGGAATTTGAGGGGTTCGAAATTGCGGGGTTAAACATACCGGCCAGCCGCGTGAGCGGCGACTATTACGACTACATCGCCTTGGATAATCAGCGTCTCGGGATAGCGATCGCGGACGTTTCTGGGAAAGGCGTGGCGGCATCCTTGATGATGGCGATGTGTCGCAGCGTGTTGCGTTTCTTTGCCAGGTCGAGCGACTCTGCCGCCGCGGTCTTGCAAACGGTCAATCGCCACCTCTATCCCGATATCCGAGAGGACATGTTCATCAGCATGGCTTATGTGATTGCGCATGGGGCGGATAACGACCTGGTCCTGGCCAGAGCCGGTCACGATGCCCCGTTGATATACCGGGCCAAGGACGCCTCAGTGGCAAAGATCAACCCTCCCGGCATGGCGCTTGGAATTGACAGTGGGAGCGTTTTCAATAGGGTAACAGGGGATTGCAGGGTTCACCTCGAAAGCAGTGATTGCCTGATTTTGTACACTGATGGTGTAACCGAAGCGTTAGATGGAAATGGTTTGGAATTTGGGTTGTCGAGATTGACCGAGGCCATTCAGGCCAGTGCGGCAGACGGAGCTCCAGCAATTTTGAGTCGCGTCACGGCTGACTTGAAGGCGTTCGTTGGCAACCTTCCGCAAAATGATGATATCACGCTGATTGCAATCCGAAAGCTATGAATGAGGCCAATCAAGAGAAAGAGTCTGCAGCAGAGGAGAAGCTGATCGATGACATGGCACCGCTTGAGCTGGCGCCGAAATCTGGGGCGGCCCTGGAAGGGAATTCCGATATGGGAAATGCAGAATCATCCTCCGCCCCGAACGAAAAAGGCTCAGAAGGCAAGGCCAGGCAACCCGACGACTCGCAGGATGAACTTACGGTGATAAAAGCCGAGTTAACCAAATATAAGGACATTGCTCTGCGTGCGGTCGCTGACCTGGACAACTACCGCAAGCGGATGGCCCGGGAAAAAGACGATGCCATCCGCTACGCCAACTCCAGTTTCCTGGAAAGGTTGATCCCGATTCTCGATAATTTTGAGCTCGGTCTTCAGGCGGCCAAGGTGGGAGGCGGACAGTCCGCCGTGCAAGACGGCATGATGATGGTCTTTAAGCAGCTGCAGGATTTTCTGGCCAGTAGCGGTGTGGAGACGATCGACGCGACTGGGCAGCATTTCGATCCCAACTTGCACGAGGCAATCGCACAGGAAGAGAACGCAGAGGTCGCGGAGGGCTTTGTCGTCCGGCAACTGCGAAAAGGTTATCGATTGAAGGATCGACTCCTTCGTCCCGCGAACGTCGTTGTCTCAAAAGGAGCGCCTGTGACCGAGGCTACTTTAACGCCGGGCGCTGGGACATAACGAATGGCTACGAAACGAGATTATTACGAAGTGTTGGGGGTGGACCGGAACGCAAGCACCGAGGATATTAAAAAGTCTTATCGAAAGCTTGCCGTTAAATTCCATCCCGACAAAAATCCCGGTGACGTTGCGGCGGAAGAGAAATTCAAGGAACTCGGTGAAGCGTACGAAGTCCTGATAGACGATAACAAGAGGTCTGCTTATGACCGGTACGGGCATGCGGCTTTCGGTGCGGGGGTAGGAGCCGGTGGAAACCGCGGCGATGGTGGGTTCCATGATCCGTTCGATATCCTTCGTGAAGTTTTCGGGATGAGTGGCGAAGGTGGGAGTGGCATTTTTGACCAGATCTTCGGTTCAGGTATGGCTTCCCGGGACCGCAGCGGACGGCAACGCGGCTCCGATTTGAGGTACGATCTGCAGATCACCTTGGAAGAAGCGGCATTTGGCACGGAAAAAGAGATTGAAATCTTGAAACACGAGACCTGCACGAGTTGCGGCGGGTCTGGAGCAGAAGCCGGCTCACGCGCGACGTCATGCCCGACCTGTCAGGGTCGCGGGCAAGTGATCACGTCGCGCGGGTTTTTTCAGGTCTCGCAGACCTGCCCTCGCTGTCACGGAACCGGCCAGGTGATTGATCGCCCTTGCCGGCATTGCGGAGGCGACGGCAGGGTGGAAAAAAGGTCGCGAGTGAAATTGAAGATTCCTGCGGGCATCGATGACGGTGCTCGTCTGCGGTCCTCGCGCAATGGTGAGGCGGGAGTTCGCGGGGGACCTCCCGGAGACCTGTACGTGGTGACGCACGTGAGGGAGCATGAGATCTTCACCCGCGAAGACGACGACCTGTATTGTGACGTTCCGATCTCGTTTGCCACCGCGGCTTTGGGTGGGGAGGCGAAAGTGCCGACGCTGCAGGGTCAGGCCCTGCTGAAAATCCCGGCCGGAACTCAGAGCGGCACCCAATTCCGCCTGCGCGGCCACGGAGTCCAGAACATGGATGCCGGGAACAGAGGAGACTTGCGTGTTCGAGTGATTGTGGAAGTGCCGACCAGATTAAACTCAGAACAGCGCCGAAAGCTCGAAGAATTTGCGTCCTCGTGTCACGATGATAACAGCCCGATGCACAAGACCTTCTTTGACAAGGCCAAAGAGTTTTTCCGCTGACCCGGCCAGGTGAGTACGCATCGGTTCTACATTTCGCCGGATCGTTGGAGTCTGAAGCCTTTGCTGCTGGACGAATCAGAAGCGCATCACTGCCTCGATGTCCTTCGGTTAGGCGTGCGGTCCCGGGTTGTGGTCTTCAATGGCCGGGGAGCGGAAATCACCGCGGAAATCACCGCCATCGAAAAGGGTGTCGTGCATCTGAAGGAATTGATCTCCGCGAAGATGGAACCGCTTCGTTGCGCAATTACTCTGGCCCAAGCGATTCCGAAAGGGAAAAACATGGACTTGATCATCCAAAAGGCCACGGAACTCGGGGTCGCGAAAATAGTCCCGCTGTTCTCGGATCGCACGGTGGTTCAACTGGAAGAGGGCGAACTGCCTAAAAAACGGGAGAAATGGAAACAGGTGATGATCGAGGCAGCGAAGCAATCCGGACAGGACTGGCTTCCTGAGGTTGCGGGACCATTAACTCCAAAACAGTTTTTTGCCGAGTTCGATCGTTATGAACTACCTTTAATCGCCTCTCTGCAGAATGATGCGCGCAGTTTTAAGAAAGTGTTAGCTAATTTTCGCGAACAGCACGGACGTCGACCAAATAGCGCGCTCATTTTAATCGGACCGGAAGGCGATTTCACTCCGGCCGAGACATCGTGGGCAAAAAGCGCCGGGTGCGTACCAGTCAGCCTTGGTCCTATCGTCCTGCGGACTGAGACGGCTGCTATTTATAGTCTGAGCGTGCTGGCATACGAGCTCCAGGGCGCGGAAGGATGAGTACAGGAGTTGCAGAATGATGCTAAGTAGCTTTTGGCAAGAGAGAAGTTTCGATGGTACATCAGTAAAATCTTCTAAACTCCTTCATCCTCTGAATCCTGCGTGCTGAGTCCCTGGGCCGCTTTTTCCTTGCCAATCGATGAATCCCGCAGCATTCTCCCACTCGTCATGCGCAGCGGGAGGATATGCGTTGCGGTTCTAATCTTTTTTGCAGGTCAAGGGCTCGCGTTTCAATGGACGCTTGTTAAGCGCGAGGGACGCGATTACGTACCGATAGAAGAGGTGGCGAAGTTTTACAGCTTCACCCAAGCCAGCTATTCGGGTGATAACATTAACCTCGAAGGATCGACTCTCCGGATGGTGGGCAGTGTTAACTCTCGTGAACTCTATCTGAACGGACTTAAGTTCATTCTCAGTTTTCCAATTATCAAGGTGGATGACCAGATCCTGATGTCGAGAATGGACTTAAGCAAACTGGTTGAACCGGTATTGCGTCCGGAAAAAATCCTGGCCAAGCCGGTTCACACGGTGGTTCTTGATGCGGGTCATGGAGGTTTTGATCAGGGCGCGCAAAGCTTGCTGGGCAGCGAGAAAGATTTTGCCCTCGACGTCGTACAGCGTGCGCGCGACTTGTTATTGAAAGCCGGGTTTAATGTTCGCCTGACCCGGTCCGGAGACGTCTTTGTTCCGCTGGAAGACCGAGTGTCATTTGCAGACCGGCAGTCGAATGCGGTCTTTGTGAGTGTGCATTTTAACGCCGGGGCGCGCGAGGAAGCGGGGGGAGTTGAAACCTATAGTCTGGCGCCGCGCGGAGTTCCGTCAACCAACAGTTTAAACCTCACTCTGTCGGATCTTCAGCCTTGCATCGGCAATATCCGCGATCCTGAAAACATCGCCTTAGCGACAGCAATTCATGCAGCCCTGATTACGCGGCTGGGGGTGAATGATCGAGGGATTAAGCGGGCTCGATTCATTGTTCTGCGGGACAGCACCATCCCGGGCGTGCTCATTGAAGGCGGGTTCCTGACCAATCCTTTGGATCGCGTCCGAATTGCCACACCGGTTTACCGACAGCTCTTGGCTCAAGCCATTTTGCGAGGAATACTCTCCTATAACCGTGCGTTAAACCGAGAAAGAACACCAGAGCAGAAGATGGTCAAACGGGGCGACTCGTCTGGGCCGGGATCGAACGACGCGGGAGCATCAGTCTGGGATCCACTGAGGCCGAATGTCTATACACTCCCAGAAGAATCACGAAAGTGAAACCTCTCTTCGGCCGATCGGCGTCTTCGATTCAGGCATTGGGGGCCTGACTGTCGTCCGCGCACTCCGAGATTTGTTGCCGCAGGAAGACATCTTTTATATTGGGGATACAGCGAGACTCCCTTACGGCGGTAAAAGCAAATCGACCATCGAACGGTACAGCATTGAGATCAGTGGGCTGTTACTGGCCGAAAACGCAAAGCTGATCGTGGTTGCGTGTAACACCTCTTCGTCCCTGGCGATCGGGAAGCTTCATGACATTCTGAGAGTGCCAGTGGTGGGCGTCATAGCACCGGGCGCTCGCGCGGCAGTGAAAGAAACCCGGATTGGCCATGTCGGCGTGATCGGAACGAGGTCGACTATCACCAGTGAGGCTTATGAGAGGGCAATTCAGGCGTTGAACCCCGCTGTCCGGGTAACGAGTCAAGCCTGTCCTCTGCTGGTGCCGCTGGTGGAAGAGGCCTGGTTGGAGGAAGAGGTCACACGGGAAGTCCTTCATCGTTACCTCGATCCGATCCTCGCTGCAGGGATCGACACGCTGGTCCTTGGCTGCACTCACTATCCCTTGTTGGCGCCTTTGATCCAGGAAGTTGCCGGGTCCGGGATACGCTTGGTTGATTCCGCGAAAAACTGTGCCGTGGCGGTGAAACAGACTCTGATGGAATTCAGCCTGGAAAACATGCTGCAGAGAGCCGGCAAGTTGAACGTGGCTCTGACCGACAGTTCGAACTCATTCCTGGCTACCGCCAGAAAAGCCTTGCAACTGCAAATCGATTCCCTGGAAACGCGAATTGTTCAGGGGATGGTCCTGCTGGAAACGCCTTAGCCAGGGCGAACTTGTGACAACCAATCGTCGTCGTTAACTTATCGCAACGGCAGGGAGGTGCCATTACGCAATTATCCCGGAGGGTTTAAAACGAGGGTAGCCTGGCACGAAGTGCCTGGAAAAAAGAAAAAAGACGCGTCTAGTCCCGTAGGGACGGTTGAGCAAGGTTTCCTCCAAATGGGTCATTCTCCTTTCCTCGAAAAATATCTCTGGGACTAGTGAGCAGATCAACCGTCCCTCCGGGACGGGTCCACTTTTCTCTTGTTTCCAGGCACTTCGTGCCAGGCTACTTTCGTTTGGTCCCTCCGGGACAGGCTGCGCTCGTTGTAGCCATTCGGGGCACAAGGTTATTTGGAGGGGGCAGATTCCGCTTTAGATCGTCCGCGACTTATGCCGATGGAACCTGGCAATCTGAGTTACACCGGCCCTCTCGAGGACGGCGGCAAGCTTCTCGTAGTCGGCGGCTAGTTGTGCGTATGAATGGGCGTCGGAGGCAGTGGTGATCGGAATCTGGAGTTCGACAGCGGCTCGCAGGATTGCGGTGTGCGGGTATTGTTCGCCGACGGCTTTTCGCCATCCGGCCGTGCTTGCTTCCATGGCCAGACCTCTTCGATGCACGATCTCAAGAATCGGCCGAAATCGTTCGACCGGGTCATATCCATCGGGTGACAGTCCGTGGATCTTCACCAGATCAAGGTGCGCGAGACAGTCGATATGACCCCGTGAGACCAGTTTTTCCAGTTCGCGAATGTATTGATCGAACGCCTCCGACACGCCGCGCGCCTCGATTTGGCTGGTGTCACCGGCACGGTCTAACATCTCAGTTTCGCCGCTGAAGTAATGGATTGACCCGAGCACAAAATCGAGTCGATCCCAGTTTTTGTCCACCCAGCGCAGCCCGTTTCCTGAGGTAACCGGGTCGTTATCCAGTTCGATTCCGGCAAGGATTTCAAGATCAGGATTCTGCTCCCGGAGGCTGTCGACTACCCCGAAGTTAATACCGGCAAGGTACCGGTCATGATCGGTGAACGCGATGCTCCGAATTTGTTTTGCCCGGCACTGGTCAATCCAGGGCTGCAACAATTCGGCGGTGTAAGGGCGCACTTGGTGTCCCTGAGGGTGCGTGTGGTAATCGCAGGTGAGAAACATAAACGTTGTTTTCTGTGCTGGACGAATTGCCTCTTTTGAGGCATTTGTTCAACGGTTTTTCGCCAGGACGCAAAGTTAGAAGACGGTATGAATGACGTCTTGAACAAATCAACGGTTCTAGTGTTGAATCGAAATTGGCAGGCGATCGACGTGAAGACGCCTGCACAAGCCTTCTGCATGATGGCAAACGGCAATGCGACCGCCCTCGACATGTTCGGCGCCGGGGATATGCGCCCGGTTCGGTGGCAGGAGTGGATTGGTCTTCCGGTTCGGGAAGAAGATTACGCGGTTCGGACAGTCCGCGGTCTGGTAAGGGTGCCGACTGTTCTAGTATTGGCCCGCTACAACAAGGTACCAAAGCGTCGGCCCAAGCTGTCGGCCAAGGGAATTTGGGAGCGGGACGGCGGCCACTGTCAATACACGGGCAAGAAACTCGCGCCTCATGAGGGAAATATCGATCATATCGTGCCGCGGTCGCGTGGAGGACTGACCTCCTGGGAGAATTGCGTCCTGGCGGATAAGCGGATCAACAGTTTGAAGGGCAATCGGCTTCCGGAAGAAGTGGGGCTCCAATTAAAAAAGAAACCGCAGACGCCCCGTGAGCTGCCGGTCAGTTCCTTTATTCGCAACGCTCACAATATCGGTGATTGGGAACATTTTCTAGTTTCGATGAAGTAGCCTCTCCTGAGGAACCATTTGGTTCCTCAGGAGAGGCGTTCAACGTCCGTTCGCGGTTCAGCGTTGGCCCGGGGTGCCCGTAGTAAAGCAAACCGGCTCGGTTTGCCGTTTTCCAAGAGGCAAAGCGAGGACGCTTTGCTTACGACTGCAGCCGTCGACTGTAACCCGCACACGCTGCCCGCCGACCGTTGAACGCCGAAGGTTCGAGTTGCGGACTAGCGGTCCCGGGATCAAATTCCGCTTCCCATGAGTGCCGAGATTTCAACCGCCTACGAACCTCAATTGGTGGAGGAAAAATGGTACAGGATCTGGCTGGAACAGAAATCCTTCGAGGCAAAGACGCAATCGAATAAGCCGTCCTATGCCATCGTGGTTCCTCCGCCGAATGTAACCGGCGTGTTGACGATGGGGCACGTTTTAAACACCACTATCCAGGATATTCTGGCAAGACGGGCTCGGGCGCTTGGAAAAGAGGTATTGTGGCTGCCCGGAATGGATCATGCCGGTATCGCGACACAAAACGTCGTAGAAAAGAGGCTTCGCGCCGAAGGCTTGACAAAGCATAACCTGGGTCGAGAAGCGTTTATCAAAAAGGTCTGGGAGTGGAAAGAGAGATATGGTGGGATCATCATTCAGCAACTCCAGAAATTAGGCTGCTCGTGCGACTGGTCCCGAGAGCGGTTCACCATGGACCCCGAATATATCTGCGCTGTGCAGCAAACCTTCGTTGACCTTTATCAAAAAGGACTGATCTATCGCGGCAAACGGATGGTCAATTGGGACCCGTTCTATCAGACTGCTCTCTCGGATGAGGAGGTCATTTCGACACCGACGATGGGCAAGCTTTATTACGTCCGGTACGGGGTGGTCGAAGAGCCCGGAACTTTCCTTGAGATAGCGACCACGCGGCCTGAGACGCTGATGGGTGATACCGCCGTGGCGGTCAATTCGGGTGATTTACGGTATCAACGCTTTGTCGGCCAGCATTGTTGGCGCCCTTTTCCGCGCACCAAGATCCCAATCCTCTGTGACGACGCGATTGATCCCACCTTTGGCACCGGCGTGCTGAAAGTGACCCCGGCCCATGACAAGCTGGACTTTGAGATTGGGCTCCGCCACGGCCTTGAGGTGGTCGACGTGATGAACCCGGACGGGACCTTGAATGCGCTGGCAGGAGAGGAATTCGACGGGATGGACCGATTCGAAGCTCGTCAGAAAGCCATAGAAAAATTGCGCGACCTGGGGTTGCTGGTCAGGGAAGAGGAGTATCAGAATAACGTCGGATACAGCGAGAGAGGAGGCGTACCGGTCGAGCCGCGTCTGAGCGAGCAATGGTTCCTCAAATACCCGAGGATCAAGGAAACTCTGCAGGCGGTTTCGAGCGGCCAGATTTGCTTTCGGCCTGAACGATGGGTCAAAACTTTCGAGCATTGGATTGATAACATCCAGGATTGGTGCATCAGCCGGCAGCTCTGGTGGGGGCACCGGATACCGGTCTGGTATCATCACGATGATCCCGGTCGGATCTATGTCGGTACGGAACCGCCACTCGATAAGGAGAACTGGCGTCAGGATCCCGACGTGCTCGATACCTGGTTTTCTGCCTGGCTCTGGCCATTCGCCACCATGGATGAGGAGACGAGGCGACGGTTTTATCCGACCCAGGATCTCGTGACGGCTCCCGACATTATTTTCTTCTGGGTGGCCAGAATGATCATGGCGGGTTTCGAATACCAGGGGCGGATCCCCTTCGAGAACGTCTTTTTCACCGGAATAATCCGGGATCTTCAGGGCCGGAAAATGTCGAAAAGCCTGGGCAATTCGCCTGACCCGCTCGATTTGATCGAGAAATATGGTGCCGATGGCCTTCGATTCGGCTTAATGCGGATCGCGCCGCACGGGCAGGACATCCGATTCGACGAAAAACAGATCGAAGAGGGAAGAAACTTTGCCAACAAGCTCTGGAACGCGTGTCGTTTCCGGCAGTTGCAAGGACCTCGAACCGACGCTCTGGCGCCGGATCCGTTCAGTCCTTATTCCGCCTACATTCTTCACCGCTTAAACGAGACGGTCGATCGCATCGAAAATGCCTTTCGAGGCTACCTGTTTACTGAGGTTGCTCAATCGTTGTACGAATTTGTCTGGAGCGATTTTTGCGATTGGTATCTCGAGGCAGCGAAAACGGAACTACAGAACCAACGGGAGAGCGTTCGTCTGAATTGTCTGAGCGTGGCGGACCATGTCCTTTCCAGCGTTTTGCGACTACTTCATCCATTCATGCCGCACCTTACGGAGGAACTATGGCATCGGATGAGTTTTGGTGATTCCACCATCCAATTCGCTCCGGTGAATAATGTGCGGGTGGATGTGGCGCGGCTTAATCCGGTTGACATCGCCTTCGCGCAACGAGTGTACGAAGCGGCCACGGTTACTCGCAATCTGCGGGCGGAATATCGGATCGCTTCCAACAAAAGGGTAAGGATGATTTTGGAACCTGCCGAATCGGCTGATTTCAGTGTATTTGGCCGCCTGGTCAATGCAGATCCGCTCGACGTTGATCCGAAAGTGGTGGCAAAACCAGGTGTACCGGTAGCGATGACACCGCTGGGTCAGGTTTTCATTCCGTTAGAGGGAACGATTGATCTTTCGGCGGAAAAGGAGCGACTGCGCAAAGAAATCGCTAAACTGGAGTTGGAAATTGCCGCTGTCCAAAAAAAGCTGGGAAACGAAAGCTTTGTCGCACGCGCGCCCGCCGTGATTGTGACAAAACATCGCCAAAGAGAGAAGGACTTCATGAAGAGGCTGGACCAACTCCGGGAACGCATGGCGGGCCTCTAGATTCCTTTGCCAAAACGGCCGGGCAGGGACCAAACTCGACGCTCAGCTCTCTTTTAACATCTGCAATCCCGGGAGATCTCATGTATTTTTGCAAGCTGCAGTAAATGTCCCAACATCTTGAGAAAATTCTGGCGCACGCGGAGCGCCAGTTAACTTCAGAAGGGAGCAGGCGCCTTCGGGAGCGCCTGGATCTGTATAAGAAATTTCTCAAGATTGAAGAACACCGGCTTCGGCTGAAGCATTACTCTGGGGCGGGAGGTCTTGAAATAGTCCGGGATCGTGCGGCGCTGCTGGATATCGTGCTGCGGCATTTGTTTGAGGGAGCGATGGAGGGATCCGCCTACGCAGATAAAACGCCGCCCATCGCCCTCCTGGCTATTGGCGGCTATGGCCGAGGAGAATTGAATCCTTACAGCGATGTCGACATTTTGTTTCTGCACGATTCGGCGCGGCTTTCCAGGGAAGCCACCGAGGGAATCGAACAGGTTCTGTACATGTTATGGGATGTGGGTTTTAAAGTTGGGCACTCCACCCGGTCCATCGATGAGGCCATTAAACTTGCAAACTCCGACGTACTGACCAAAACCTCGCTTCTGGAATCCCGCTTTCTGGCCGGCGATCATCGGCGACATTCCAAATTCAGGAGGGATTTTTTTGAGCGTTGCGTCAGAGGGCAGGTAGACAATTACCTGAAGTGGCGTTTGGAAAACCAAGATGAACGCCACCGCAAATACGGGGGTTCAGTTTTCATGCAGGAGCCAAACATCAAGAATGGCTGCGGCGGGTTACGTGATTACCACAACGTGCAGTGGATCTGCTATTTCCGCGACGGGGTGATGAATACCACCAAGCTGGTGGAGCGCAAATACATCAGCGAGAGCGATCGGCGCGCCATCGATCGCGCCTACGATTTTCTGCTGCGGGTTCGCACCGAGCTGCACTATTTAAGCAAGCGGCCCTCGGATCTGTTGACGCTTTTCTACCAAGGACAGATTGCGAATTCATTCCATTATCCGCAGAAAAATGTGCTTCGCCGCAGCGAGTCGTTCATGCGGGACTACTACCAGCACGCTCGCACCATCTACCTGACAGCCAAGCGAGTCACAGAAGGGTTTCTCCTGCCGGACATCGGCGAGAAAGAGCAGAAGCCGGTCTTTGGGTTTTTGGCCAAGCGCAAGCTGAAGACCGAACATTTCGACGGATTTTACAGCCACGGCAGGTTGATCTACTTTGAAAACCGGGAAATTTTTCACGAAGATCCCTTTCGCCTGATCCGGGTTTTTCTGTACGCTCAGCAGCGCGAACTGGAACTGAGCTCTGAACTTCAGCAATTAATTCGCCGGCGGACCAGACTAGTCAATCGCACCTTCCAATACGCCCGGGCGGCTCGGGAAACGTTTCAAGCCATCTTATCCAGGAAGGGACAGGTGGGACACGTTCTCCGGATGATGCACGAAGTCGATTTTTTAGGCAAATATTTGCCGGAATTTGGGGAATTGACCTGCCTCGTCCAGCATGAGTTTTTTCACCGATACACGGCAGACGAGCATACCCTCGTTTGCATCGAAAAGTTAGATTCCCTCATTGATACCAAGGATGCGAAATTAGCGCCCTACAAGTCGCTCTTCCTCAAGTTGGAAGATCCTTACGTGCTTTACCTGGCACTATTGCTTCATGATACCGGGAAAGCCTCCGGCGCGCGCCACCATGCGGAAGCGAGCGCGCTCAATGCACAGAAGGTAGCGGCCAGGCTTCAGCTTTCTCCGGAGAGGAGGCGAAAACTGATCTTCCTGGTGGACCATCACATGACTCTTTCAGAAATCGCTCAACGTCGCAATTTGGAGGATTCAACTACTATCGCGGACTTTGCGGAGGTCGTCCGGAACCCGGAAAACCTGGATGCGCTCATGCTGCTGACGCTGGCGGATGGCCAAGGAACGGGCGGGCAGAACTGGTCTGATTGGAAAGAGACCCTGGTTTGGACTCTGTACCACGCTACTTCCAGCTACTTACACGACGAACGCGAATTCTTCGCCGAACGGCAAATCGCGCGCGAAGACCTGCAACAAACGGTGGCGAAGAAAATGGCGAAAGATTGCGCCGAAGAGATCGAAGTTCATTTCAATTCGATGCCGGATCGGTATTTCCAAAGTCATAATATCAACGAGATCGTAGGACACATCCGGCTCTTTCGCAGCTTCGTTGAATCGAGAGTAGGCAATCCCCAGATGGCATTGGCGGCGGCGGTGAAGTGGCACAGCAAACCGGATCAGGGCCACAGCGAAGTCTGGATCTGCACATGGGATCGAGCTGCGTTAATGGCCAAAATTGCGGGTTCCTTCGCGACGGCGTCGATCAACATTTTGAGTGCGGATGTCTACACTCGCGTCGACAACCTGGTTTTAGCCATTTTTCGGGTGTGTGACACCAGTTTCCGCCCTGTCTCCGACGAGCGAGATCTTCAACAGGTGGAGTCTGTCTTGCTGGAATCGCTGGAGAAAATCGATTACGATTTCACACCGCTTTTGGAGAAAGCAAGGAAGCGCACAGGGTTCCATATGCCGATCGCGATGGAGTTGCCGACCAAACTGATGATTTCCAATGAGATCCACTCAGGCTACACGGTGATTGATCTTCAAACAGCGGATCGACTCGGGTTGTTATACGATGTGCTGATGTGTTTGTCGCGCGCGCAGGTGAACATCGCGCTGTCTCGGATCGCAACAGAAAAGGGGGCCGCTTTCGACAGCTTCTATGTGACGGACCTGGAGGGAAGAAAAATCACCGATGAAACCACCCTCCGGCAACTCCAGACCTCCCTGCTGGCTGCCGGCACTGGCGGCGAGTACGTGAAAAAGTGACGCCCAGCCTGAATCAACCCCACTGGCCAACCAGACCCCGATCTTCCTGCGAAGGCGGCACAAGCCAGCCGTGCCACTTGCGGCGAGGCTGGTAGTGTTTTATAGGGAACTCCTCCTGAATGGATGCCATTTATCTTAGATATCCTGACGGCCAGATGACACAACGGTCTGAGGAAGAGGCTCGTCGTCTCTGGAGAGACGGCCTGATGCCCAGCGGTACGATCTATTGGCAGGAAGGAATGCCGGATTGGAAACCGGTCACTCTATGGCTAGGGGAACCCAAGGTCGTGTTAGAAAGGCCACTGCCGGACGATTCTCAGGCCGGGTTTTCCTCCTACCAATTTCTGCTTGATCCCGCCGGGCTGACAAAATTCCTGCAGCGGCTGCTTTGGATTAGCGTGCTGGTCGCCTGCATTGCTTTGGTCGACGACCTGGCAGAATTTGTCCAGGTTCAAATCGGTCAACTCTCCCCTGATCAAGTGGCAAACAATGATCCAGTTCAAGGGATCATCGGATTGCTGCAATCCGGCCTTGGGATCGTGACCGGGATTACTTTTCTCAAATGGATTTACCGGGCGTACAAAAACATCCAGGGATTTGGCGCCGAAGGGCTGCGTTTTTCTCCAGGCTGGGCCGTAGGCTATTATTTTATTCCGATCTTGAGCTTGATTCGGCCGGTGCAGGTGATGGGGGAAATCTGGCGGGCCAGTGACGATCCCAGAGACTGGCAGCGAAAGCCTGGTTCCTGGTTGATTACGAGCTGGTGGACCCTCTTTCTCCTCTACACCGGAGTAACGCAGGTCTCGCTGGAAGTTGCAATTCAGGCGTCGACAAACGATCAATGGACTCTGGCCGCGGTGCTCGCGATCCTTGGCGACCTGTTTTCAATTCCCCTATCGATCGCTGCGCTCAGGCTGGTCACGGAGGTCTATCGACGACAGCAGGAGCTCGTGGTAGCTGTCGGTGCGATGTAAAGTCGCGGTTTCAGGGGTAAGGCGGGACGCCTCCCGCTTTGCAGGCTTTCACAGGCACAGGCGAGAACGCCCGTGCGGTGGTATCGCCCCAAGGCCCATGCTGCGCATTCAGTGCACAATGCCGTCGGGCTGGCTAGGCAGAATTCAGGTGCTGTTTGACGTGCAGCATTCGAAAACGGCGCGGTTGCATATCAAAGGAACGTCTGAAAACCTTGCGAAAATAATCCGAATTCTCGTATCCGCAGGCGACTGCAATCTCATCGACGTTCATCGAAGTGAGAAGAAGGAGGTTCTTTGCGTGTTTCATCCTGGCGCGATGAATGCCTTCGGTGGGATTGCAACCGTACGCTTGACGGTAAACGCGACCGAG
>JAFAKL010000195.1 GCA_019235445.1 Verrucomicrobiota bacterium
GTCGGTTGGCTGTTTTTCAAGGCGCGAGCGAAGCGCCCGTATGTGAGCCATACGGGTCGAGCGAGCAACGCGGAAAAACAGCCAACCGGCCCCGGCCCAGAGGGTTGCGATGAAAATGGGCCGGCGGCCGCGTTGCTCGTCGGTCACGTATCGATTCAGATATGCTCCCTCCTCACGCCTTGCCGACGGCCCATTTTGATCGCAACAATATACCTCTTATTTAGGGGACAGGACACTAGTACTCGTATACTAGAGCCCTACATCGCGAAAGGCCTGGTCGACATAACGAAAATGTTGCTCCATCGAACAAAGCTTTTCCAACTCGGCCGGCCTGATTACTGCGGTGATCTCTGGGATCTTGCTGACTTCACTTAGAAAATCGCTCTCGCCCTGCCAGGTCGCCATCGCCGCGCGTTGAACGGCTTCATACGCCGCCTTGCGGTCGAGTCCTCTTCGCGTTAACTCCAACAAAATTGACTGGCTGAAAAAAAGGCCTTTGGTAATTCCCAAATTATTCAGCATGTTTCCTGGATACACCTGGAGCCCCTCGACCAACCCGGCCAAGGTTGCGAGCATGTAATCCATCAGGATGCAGGAGTCAGGGAAAATGATCCGTTCCACGCTGCTGTGGCTGATATCCCGCTCGTGCCACAAGGCCACGCTTTCCAGAGCGGCGACAGCATTTCCACGGATCACCCTCGCCAGCCCGCTAAGCCGTTCCCCCGTAATCGGATTCCTTTTGTGCGGCATCGCAGAACTCCCTTTCTGCCCGGGGCTGAAGTACTCCTCCAGCTCCAGGACCTCGGTCCGTTGCAAGTGCCTGAACTCCGTTGCCCACCGATCCACGCTGGACGCAATCACTGCCAGATTAACACTGAACTGAGCGTGTCGATCGCGCTGAATAATCTGCGTAGACAACCGGTCGACTTTCAGCCCCAGTCTGTCGCAAACGATCGCCTCCACCCTCGGATCGAGATGCGCGTGGGTGCCAACAGCGCCGCTTAACTTGCCCACGGCTACCTCTTGGCGCGCGGCCGAAAGCCGCTCTTGGGCTCTGCCGAACTCGTCATACATCAGCGCCATTTTCAACCCAAAGGTAATCGGCTCTGCATGGACACCGTGGCTCCGCCCAATCATGGGCGTTTCCTTATATTGCCGCGCTTTGCGGGCAACCACCTCCCTGAGGTGGGCCAGATCCTCCAAAAGGATGTCACACGACCTCACGAGTTGAACTGCCAGAGCTGTATCCAGGATGTCCGACGAGGTAAGACCCTGATGCATCCATCGCGCCTCAGGCCCAATGGATGAAGCGACATTCTCCAGAAACGCAATAACGTCGTGACCGGTCCGTTTCTCGATTTCCAGAATTTCCGATAGAGAAAATTTCGCCCGCTCCCGAATTACTCTGGCGTCCGCAGCCGGGATAAAACCCAACTGCGCCATCGCTTCACAGGTGAGGACTTCAATCTCCAGCCAGATTGAGTACTTGCACGGATCGTCCCAGAGTTCCCGGATCCGAGGACGAGAATATCGTTGGATCACTCACAGAGGGTAGAACCCAGAGATTGCTTGGAAAGCATTTTTCCACGGTTTACCGCAACTTCTTTCACCGAACCCGTGCCCTGACCTGGCGGCCATTAGTCATCAATCTCACCTGTCCCGACGCCAGGAGATCGGCTACCGTTGCTGCAGTTTCCTCTTGTGAATCCGAGTAGGAACTGACTGCTACAATCAGATCTCCCAAGCACAACGGCCGATTCGTCAATTTGCGTCTTTTCATAAAATCAATTTTTTCAGGTACCCTTCGCTTCAGCCCCAGTCGAACGTCATCACCGCTCCCAATTCTCCCCTCTCTAATTCTTCGTTCGAAGGTATAGACGCGGTTGCACTTCGGAATGTTTAAAATTATTTCTCAGGAACACTCTACTTGATTTCAGTTGCAGAGGTTCTCTCTATGGCCGATTCATTTGCCGTTTTCGCCTATGGATTGGCTGGCAAAGTTCCCGCATCTCATTCTGCACCTGAATCTGTACCTCGACCGGCTGGCCGACGCCTACGGGCCTTGGATCTATGCGCTGCTGTTCCTGATCATCTTTTCCGAAACCGGGTTAGTGGTGGCTCCCTTTCTCCCAGGCGATGCGCTTTTGTTTACGGTTGGAACTTTGACCGCCCAAAGTGGCCCTTTGAATCTGCCTTTTATTCTTCTTCTGCTCACCATCGCAGGAATCATTGGCCATACCACGAATTATTGGATCGGCAACAAGGTCGGTCAGAGGCTTTTCAGTAATCCACGAAGTCGGATCTTCAACCTTCAGCATCTGCAGCAAACACAAGCTTTCTTCGAGCGACATGGCGCTAAAACGATCATGCTTTCGCGGTTTATTCCGTTGATTCGCACCTTCGCCCCATTTGTCGCCGGGATGGGGTCCATGCGTTACCCTAAATTTTTTGCCTACAACGTCGCCGGAGCGTTCTTTTGGGTCTTTGGCATCGTTTTGCTCGGACACTTTTTCGGAAATATTCCCTACGTGCAGAAAAATTTCTCCCTGGTCATCCTTGCGATTATCGTCATCTCCATGATTCCGCCCGCGTTCGAAGTCTTCCGCGGCTGGCGCGCGGGTCTGAAGCCAAAGATTTGAGCTTTATGGGCGCGCGTTAATCAGCATTCGCGGACGATGCAATCCGAAATCGAGCAATTGGGGCGTGAAATCTTTAACCTGATTGACAAAGATCATGGCACTCCCGCCCTTTTTGGTGCCAAAGATTTCTATGGGCGCTTGATGGAATGGGCCATGCAAGATCCGGTGTTCAAAACGCAGATGTTCCGACTGGTGGACGTCTTGCCGACGCTGACCTCGTCCGGCGATGTGGTGCAGCACATGACGGAGTATCTGAGCAGTGTCAAGACCCCCGCTTCTGGTGTCCTTCGCGGCGCTCTTACCTTCGGTCGCTTGCTCCCCCTGATCCCCGCGCGCCTGATCCGCCATCAGGTACTGGTATTGGCAAATATTTTCATCTGCGGCAGGGACGGCAAGTCTGCCGTTCACAATCTTCGCCGGATTTGGTCGGAAGGCGCTCGCTTCACCGTCGACATTCTCGGCGAAGCGGTCGTCAGCGAACGCGAGGCCGACGAATTCGCGGCCAGATATTGGGAACTGCTTGATTTCCTGGCCGAAGAGACCCGGAATTGGAAAGTGGAAGGCCCGTTGGCTGCCACTGAACCACCGTTCGTCAATATTTCCGTCAAAATCTCAGCTCTTTGCGGACGGATCCAGGCTTCAGACCCAGAGGCCACCATCGCGACCATCAGGACGCGCCTTCAACGCCTTGCCGCCCGCTCCGCCAAACTGGGTGCGTCGATTAATCTGGATATGGAGCACTACGGCCTGAAAAATCTTACCCTGGACCTTTTCAGGAAGCTCTCACATGAGCCGGCCCTGCAGAGTTCGCCACGCCTTGGTTTCGTCATTCAGGCCTATTTGCGAGACTCTTACGCGGACACAGAAAAAATGCTCGAATGGGCTCGCAGCGAGGGTCGCCAATTCACGATCCGACTCGTGAAAGGCGCCTATTGGGATTTTGAGAAAGTGGTCGCCGCACAAAAGACATGGGAAGTTCCGGTCTATTTGTCTAAAGCGGAAACTGACGCGAATTACGAGCGGATCACCCGACTGCTCCTGGAAAATCGTGCCATCGTCTACCCGGCGTTTGCGTCTCATAATGTCCGCAGCATCGCTCATGCAGCGACTTACGCGCGCGAACTGGGGATCCATCTCGGCGAATTTGAATTCCAGATGTTGTACGGCATGGCCACGCCGATCAGGCGCGCCCTGGTTAAACTCGGGTATCGGGTCCGGGAGTATTGCCCGATCGGGGAGCTTGTTCCCGGAATGGCCTATCTAGTGCGACGATTGCTTGAAAATACTTCCAACGAGGGCTTTCTGCGGGCGCGGTTCAGCGCGAACAGGTCGATCGCCGAGCTGTTGGCCGACCCTCTTTCGCAAGCTCCAGATCCGCAGCGGATGTTTCCCACCTTCATGGAAGCCGCAGGCGATGAAGCTCAGGGAAAAGTCCCAGCCGCTGCGCTGCGCCAGAAGCCCCGCTTCCAGAACGAACCTCTCACCGACTTTGCTGCCCTCGCCGCGAGAAAGAAATTCGGGGAAGCCCTTGATGAGGTCCGTGGAAAACTCGGAAAAACCTACCCGCAGATCATTGGCGGCAAAGAGTTCCTGGGCGCCAATCAATTGATCTCGGTCAACCCGGCTCAACCACAGCAAGTCGTCGGATATGTAGCTCAGGGTACCACGCAAGATGTGGCGCGCGCGGTAGCAGCCGCCCGCAGGTCCTTTTCCCTCTGGAGCGGAGTCCCAGCGGAGATGCGCAGCCGGTTCCTCGAAAGGCTGGCCGGCAAAATGCGAGCGGCGCATTGCGAACTTGCCGCCTGGGAGGTCTTTGAGGTAGGCAAAACGTGGTTAGAAGCCGATGCGGATGTAGTGGAGTCCATTGACTTTTGCACCTTCTATGCTCAAGAGATGCGCCGCCTTGCCACGGGTCGACTGACGCAGGACGTGCCCGGTGAAATCAGCATCGAAACCTTTGTGCCGCGAGGAGTTGCCGCCATCATCGCTCCTTGGAATTTCCCACTCGCCATTCTCTGCGGCATGACAGTCGCCGCCCTGGTCACCGGAAACACGGTGGTCATTAAGCCGGCAGAACAATCTTCCGTGGTCGGGGCCATTTTCATGAATCTCCTCCGGGAAGCTGGTTTACCCGAAGGCGTCGCCAATCTGGTGAGCGGCACTGGAGAACATGTTGGTTCACTCCTCGTTGCCCACCCGGAGGTCGATCTGATTGCCTTCACGGGGTCGCGCGAAGTGGGAACACAGATCTGGGGAACGGCGGCAGTTACCCATCGAGAACAACGAAACCTCAAAAAAGTGTTATGCGAAATGGGCGGCAAAAACGCGATGATCATCGACTCCGATGCCGATCTCGACGAAGCCGTGCCTGGCATCCTCCAATCGGCCTTTAGTTTCCAGGGTCAAAAATGTTCCGCCCTCTCCCGGGTGATCACGGTGGGCGACGTTTACCAGCGACTGATGCCGCGTCTGACCGAAGCAGTCGCAGCGCTCCACATCGGGCTCCCAGAGTATCCAAACACCGACGTCGGGCCGGTGATCGATGACAACTCGTTGCAGAAGGTTCAGAGATATATCGACCTCGGAAAACGCGAACACCATCTCGCCTTCCAGGCCTCTCTGCCTGCCGGACTGGAAGGTTATTATATTGCGCCGGTAATCTTCACGGACGTTGACCCAGCCGCGCGTCTCGCGCAGGAAGAAATCTTCGGGCCGGTTCTCGCAGTGATTACCTCCAAAGACCTGCCGACGGCCATTCAGATTGCCAACAACACCCCGTTCGCTCTTACGGGTGGTCTTTACTCCCGCAGCCCCAGAAACATCGAACGAGTACGTTCAGAATTTCTGGTTGGGAATCTCTACATCAATCGCACCATCACAGGAGCAATCGTGGGCCGCCATCCGTTCGGAGGATTTAAAATGTCCGGCGGCGGAACGAAAGCCGGTGGAACAGACTACCTGCTCGACTTCATGTTTCCTCGCGTTGTCACAGAAAACACCCTCCGCCATGGCTACGCGCCGGAAACGCTCCCCTGATTCGTAAGCTCCCCCAATCGTCCTCGCCCTTGGTCTTTGTCAGTGCATTCAGGCTGCAACAAGAACAAGAAGACGGGCGAGAACGACCACGAGAACGAGAACCACTGGATCGCCAAGACGACCGGGGCCGGCGCTGGCGCAAAGCTACTCCTCATTCGGGTTCATCATCCCGTAGAGTTCAACCGTGAGGTATTTCCCATCTTTCATCACTTCATCCCGGAGGACTCCTTCGCGGTTCATTCCGATTTTTTCCAGCACTCGCCCGGATGAAAAGTTCCCGGCAAAGTGCCTGGCGGCTATCTTATGACAGGAGAGTACCTTGAAACCGTACTCTATTACGACTTTCGCCGCCTCCGTGCAGTAACCCCGATTCCAATAGGCGACTCCGATCCAATAACCGAGCTCGGCGCGATTGAACAGGCCATCCGCACTCAACGAAACAGCCCCGATCAGTGGTCCGCTGGTTAAGCAAATCGCGAAGACAACTCCAAGACCTTCGTAGAAGCATCTCTGATGCGTCGCAATCCAGGCCTCCACCACGTCATCCTCATACGGGCAGGGAACAGACAGGGTGGTCTCAAAGATCCGCCGATCGGCGGCGAGCGCCTTGACTTGTGGCACGTCGGTCAGGGCAAACGGCCTGAGGATCAGTCGTTCTGTGCGAATCGTTTCCTGGAGTACCATGCTGTGAGCAGGAGTTGAGCGTTCCCAATTACATATTGCGCGGAACTTTCTCGCGCGGCTTAGGTAATGAGATCTTAAAGTAATTCAGCCTGGCCGAAAAGATCAGCAAAAAAGCGGTTACGGCTATGCCTTCACTATGAACCCGATGGTTCCAAGGCGGCCCCAGACCCGATGCGTTGTCCGGGCCCAATCGGTGACCCCAATTTTGTCGTGCCGATAGGTGGAGGACACAAAATCGACAAACGACGCATTGAAATTGACGTCGTGCGACACCAGGACACCGCTTGATCTTAGTTTCGTCCAGAAATACCGAAACTCCAGTGACTGGTATTTGTATCGATGGGAACTGTCGTGCAGGAACAGATCGATCTGCTCCGGAAACACTTCTTTTTTCATCAGATGCTTCACGTCTCCGAACAGGGGATTAAAGCCGCTCCTCAACCTCTCCGGAATCATCGAGCCCACCGGGATCTTCGGATCGACTTCGACGCTCAACAGCTTACCCCCTTGGATGCCTGCCTCGTACATCCCTTGCAGGATGAATGAGGACGACATACCCAGATTACCCCCTGTCTCCACACAAACGGAAGGGGCAAACTTGCGCACCAAGGCCAGGAGCACCGCAGAATCAAACATTCCCATGGAACTTTTGCTTCCGAATACCCGAAGCCGTTCTTCCATCTCTTTCATGAAATTACTCCGCTGCACCTCCAGCACCGATTCGCAAAAGGCCAGCCACGCGGAGTCATTCATGACGGAGCAAACTTCTGTTTGGTTCATCATTCCAATTCCCGCACGCAAGCCTCAGCCGCCCGCCGTCCGGATCCCTCCCCATCCAGGAGTTCAATCACTCTTCTCATCTCGATGACCATAGCCTGTCTGCGATCGGGATTGCTGTACAGCTCCCAAACCGAATCTGCGATCCGCACAGGAACGGCCTGGTGTTGAATGAATTCCGGGATAATTTCCTTGCCGGCAAGAATATTCGGCATCCCCAGATGGTCTACCCGGATCAGCAAACGTCCGGGTAAATAAGTAAGCCAGGAGACCTTGTAGATCAGGACAAACGGCAAGAGATAAAAGCTGGATTCCAACGTCGCGGTTCCAGAGGCGACCATCCCGACGGCCGCTCGCTGCATAAGTTCGCACGAGTTCTTGAAGCCGATCGGGAGATCGCTCAGGTTCGTTTGGGCAATCATATGCTGCATGCATTCGCGTGCGGGTTCGGAAGCAGCGGATGCCTCGAACTGCAGCGTCTCATCTTTTCTGCGCAGTAGTCCCGCGGCTTCCAACATCACCGGAAAAATGCGTTTGATCTCTCGACTCCGGCTGCCCGGCAGGAGAGCAATTAAATTCCCCATTCGCGGGTGGCTGATTCGCCGGTTTTCCAACTCTTCTATCATTGGATGCCCGGCGAATTCGGTTCTCAGACCGCTCGCTTCGTACAACGATTTCTCGAACGGAAACAGGCAGATCATCAGATCCAGGAACTTCGCCATGCGCGGTATTCTGCCCCGGTTCCATGCCCAAACCTGAGGACTGATGTAGTAGATGAGTTTACGGGCGAATCCCTTGAGACGCAGGTAACGCGCCAGTCGTAAATTGAACCCGGGATAATCGACGAAGATGACCGCATCTGGATCCAGTTGCCGGATTTCCCGGTACATCTGGTAGAATTTTTCTCGAAAGAACGGGTACTTCACGACTACGTCCCAAAGTCCGACAACCGCTTCCTGCGTCCAATCCAGGAAATGCTCCCCGGCGATCTTCTGCATCTGTGGGCCGCCGGCCCCAAAGAATTGCACATCCGGAACCAACCGGGCAATTTCACGAATTAAAACTGCACCATGAGCATCGCCACTGGATTCGCCCGCAATGATGTAGATGCGCTTCTTGTACATGGTTGAATGCAAACTTCAGGACCCGCCAGGCTGCGCCCTCAGTTTTTAGCTCTCGCGTCTTCGGCAGCTGCCCGACTTCTTCACCTTCGCCCCAGCTCCTTGATCAATTCGCCAGTCGCCGATCTCGTGATCTCGGTGATTTCGATTGCCAGTTCGAGAGCCGCCGCCGCTTCAGACCCTGAGACCACCGGTTGAACTCCTCTGCGGCTGCAATCTACAAAAGACTGCAACTCGCGTTTCAAGGGTTCATCCTTGTCAACTTCCACCGCTTCCCGCGTGATCATTCCGCTCACTAAGCGGAACATTTCTGCGCTTTGACTCTGGTAATCGAGCGAAAGGTAAGCGTCCTCTTGAAACACCCTTATTTTCCGCATCTTTTCCGGAGAAATCCTGCTGGCTGTGACATTGGCTACGCAGCCATTCTGGAAACGGATCCGCGCATTCGCGATATCCTCGCCTTTGCTTAATACCGGAACGCCTACCGCGTCGATGCTCTTCACTGGTGATCGAACCAGATGGAGAATGATTTCCAGATCATGGATCATCAAATCAAGGACGACGCCGATCTCGACGTTTCGAAACGGATAGGGCGATAATCGATGTGCCTCAATGAACCGCGGCTTGGTCAAGCGCTGTTCCAGCGCGCTTAGTATCGGATTAAACCGTTCCACATGGCCGACCTGCAAAATAAGAGAACGCTCTTTGGCCAGCTTGACGAGCTCTTCTGCCTGATCCGGCCTCTCCGTGATCGGCTTCTCAATTAAGAGATGCTTGCGTTGGTTTAACAAAAATTTCCCCACTTCGTAGTGATCCGGCGTCGGGGTCGCCACTGTCGCCACATCAACCAACTCGGCGAATTCCGACAGCCGAGTGACTGCTCGCACGCCATATTGCTGTGAGATCCCATTGGCAGTCTCAGGATTGGTGTCGAGAATCGCCGCGAAATCTACTCCCGCCAGCCCGGAATATATCCGAGCATGATTTTTGCCAATGCTGCCGACTCCGACGACGCCTGCCCGAATTTGGCTGCTCATAATTTATAACCGTAGACCGTAACTTGTTTTTCCTCGGCTAAGGCTATTATGGCATCCTTGTCCAACAAAAGCGTTTTTCCCGCTTCAATCGCCACCACTGCGACACCGACGCCAGAGGCAATCTCCAGAGTTTCGCACCCGATGACCGGAACATCGAACCGGACGTCCTGGTTCGGTTTGGAAACCTTGACCACGATCGCTCCCCTTTTTCCCAAAACGGCGCCGCGCCGGATCGCTTCGTCCGTGCCTTCGAATGCCTCGACCGCGAGGACCGTTCCATTGCGAACGACGACAGTCTGACCGACATCCAGTCTGCTCAGCTCTTTGGCGATCTCAAAGCCGTATGCTACATCCTCGAGGAAGCGCTTCTTTGGCTTCGGACCGCCAATCAATCCTTCAGCTGCTAGCGAGTCCTCCAGGAAGGTCGTAGCCGGCAATAATTGAACGCCTATTTTCGCCAGTTCATCCCCCACCGCGCCAAACAAAGTCTCCGCATTTCGCCGCTTTAATCGGCTTATCAGCATCAACGCTTTGAAATCGGGTCGCAGCTCAAATAAATTTTTCGGCGCGAGTTGGCCGGCCATTATCGCCCGGCGAACACCCGTCTTGGAGAAATAGTTAAGTAGCCGGCCAAGTTGACCGACCCGCATCCACTCGATCGAATCAGCATATCCGGCTAATTCTGGGCGTGTTTCATTTTCAAACCCAGCCACATGAATCGCGGTCACGCCGCTTTGTCGCGCAGCTCTCGCGACAAGGAATGGATACGCACCGCTTCCGGCAATGATTCCAAGCGCAGG
The DNA here is from genome assembly GCA_019235445.1 of Verrucomicrobiota bacterium. Classification (GTDB taxonomy): domain Bacteria; phylum Verrucomicrobiota; class Verrucomicrobiia; order Chthoniobacterales; family JAFAMB01; genus JAFAMB01. Next base: position 10,095 of record JAFAKL010000195.1, read on the forward strand.
CTGGTTCTCCATAGGGAAGATCTAGCCCGAAAATAGCATAAGCCAAAGCGCTCATACATTGGCTGCACCTCGATAACTTAACTAAGGAAAATCCTACAACGAAAGAGCGCAGCCTGTCCCGGAGGGACCAAACGAAAGTAGCCTGGCACGAAGTGCCTGGAAACAAGAGGAAAGTGGACCCGTCCCGGAGTAGGTGGTTAGCGTCACAATGCCGTGTTTGGTCCTGGGTTGCGATCTGGAGCGCCGAAGGCGAGAAACAGGGATAGCCTGGGGCGCAGCCTGGCGAAGCCAGGCCCAACCGTCCCTCCGGGACGGGTTCACTTTCTCTTGTTTCCAGGCACTTCGTGCCAGGCTACTTTCGTTTGGTCCCTCCGGGACAGGCTACTTTCGTTTGGTCCCTCTGATAGCACCCTGAGACGCATGCGGCGCTTCAGTCCGCCAT
>JAFAKL010000490.1 GCA_019235445.1 Verrucomicrobiota bacterium
GTCTGCGGCCCCAGGTGATTTTGTAACCTCTGAGCGCGTTACTAAAGTATTCAGCGTTCAGCTTGTCGAACAAGGTTTTGAGGTCGAAATACTGACCTTCGGGGGAAACCTGGTGCCGCTGTGAGACGGGAAGCCTTTTAAATGAAAGTTTTCTCTTTCGCTTTCCCATAAGAGGAGTGCACTTAGTGTAGAGGCTAAAACCGGAGTCGCAACCACAAAGGGATTCGTTAGGAACAAAATATGTCAGCTCCTTTCTGAAGCCTCAGACGCTCAATTGCGGCCAGCAAAAGAGGGGTGGCTGACGCGTCAACGGCCGCCGGGATGGAGTGACGTGCCCAGCCTGTATCGATACTGTCGACTCGACCTTTGCGCCCTCCTCGGTGGCTGGAACATCGCCGGGTCTACAGGAGTACAGGAGTCAGTCCGCGCTCTCTTCAACATCTCCTTCTTCCTGGGAGACGACGGGGGCGATATCCTGCAGGGTCTCGCCCTCGCGTAGATTCACCAGCTTCACCCCCATCGTATTGCGGCCGGTTTCGCGGACCTCACTGACTCTCAGGCGCACCATTTGTCCTCCTGTAGTGATCAGCATCAATTCGTCTGAATCACGAACTGTCAGTGCACCGACCACATCTCCAGTGCGTTCGCCGGTCTTCATGGTGATGATCCCTTTACCCCCGCGGGATTGGACGCGATACTCGTCGAAATCGGTCCGTTTCCCGATTCCGTTGGATCCGGCGACGAGAAGTTGCGCGTCCGGTATAACCTTCGCGATTCCGACGACCTCGTCCCCACGTTCCGGCCGGATACCCCAGACTCCGACAGCATTTCGCCCCATATCGCGCACGTCGCCCTCATGGAAACGGATGCTGATGCCCCCTCGCGTGATAAGTACCACTTCATCCATTCCATTGGTAAGCAGCGCGTCGATCAGTTCATCTTCCGGCTCAATCTGGATTGCAATGATGCCGCCTTTCCGGACATTCCCGAAGTCCGCCAGATTCGTCTTTTTTACAATGCCGGATCGCGTGGCAAACATGACGTGGAGCTCCGGATTCCACGTACCTTCGTCTCCCTTAGGATTCCCGGTCTGGTCAACGGCTTCGATCCGGAGCGTTGCAGCGATCTTTTCTTCGGGCCGCAGCTCGAGCAGATTCGCGATCGCGCGCCCCTTGGAAGCACGGCTCATTTGAGGGATTTCGTAGACCTTTTCGACGTAACAGCGCCCGGTCTGGGTAAAAAACATGAGCGAATCATGTGTGCTGGCGGTGAACAGATGCTCCACAAAATCACCCTGGTCCCCACTTACCTGTGCCTCCCGGGTGGTCATCCCGATCACGCCTCGACCCCCACGGCGCTGCGCGCGAAATTCGCTTTCCGCCGTGCGCTTAATGTACCCGCCGTGGGTGATCGTAATGATGCATCCCTCGTTGGCGATCAGGTCCTCGAAGGCGATCTCCCCTTCCTCGACCACAATCGCCGTCATCCGGTCCGAACCGTATTTATCCCTTATTCGCAACAGTTCCTCTTTGATGATCGCCATGACCCGATCTGCCCGATTCAGAATGTCGAGCAGATCATCGATTTTCCGGATGATTTCGCCGTATTCATCGATGATTTTTTCGCGTTCAAGCCCGGTCAGTTGATAGAGGCGCAGATCGAGAATCTGATCCGCCTGATGTTCGCTGAAAATATATCGGCCATCGACCAACCGTGCTTCGCTCCGGATGCGGATGCCAATTTGCTCCACCGTTTGACGACCGAATTCGTAGGCGAGAAGTTTTATTTTGGCTTCATCGCGATTTGCGGAGCCACGAATAATCTCGATGAAATCGTCCAGGCGCGCGAGCGCAATGAGATAGCCTTCGAGAGTCTCAGCTCTGCCTTCAGCCTGGCGGAGAAGAAAACGGGTCCGCCTCAGAACCACATCGCGTCGATGCTCGATGTAACAAAGGAGTGCTTCCTTGAGTGACAGCAGTTTGGGACGGCCGTGGTCGATCGCCAGCATGTTTACGGCGAAAGAGCTTTCCATAGCCGTGTGCATGTAAAGATTGTTAAGGATGACCTTCGAGTTTGCGTCCCGCTTAAGCTCCAACTCAATGCGCGTGCTTTCGTCCGACAGATCGCGCAAGTCACTGACGTCGGTGATGACTTTTTCCTGGATTAGTCCGGCAATGCGCTTGAGGAGCTCAGCGCGATTGACGTTGTAAGGGATTTCAGTGATGACGATTTGTTCGCGTCCGGTCTTGGTCTCTTCGATAGTGGCCGTACCCCTCACTTTGAGACTGCCTCTCCCGGTTTCAAAGTACTGACGAATCGCGCTCTTGCCGCAGATGGTGCAGCCGGTGGGGAAATCGGGGCCTGTGATGATTCCGAGCAATTCATCGGTGCCGAGATCCGGCTGATCGATCAATGCGCAAATCCCGTCGACGATCTCCGCGAGATTGTGAGGAGGCATGTTGGTGGCCATTCCGACGGCAATCCCCGTCCCGCCGTTGACGAGCAAATTCGGGAAGGCGGCCGGAAAAACAACCGGTTCGGTCGTGGTCTCGTCGTAGTTTGGCACGAATTCAACCGTATCCTTTTCCATGTCCTCCATGAGGAGCGCGCCGAGATGGCTCAACCTTGCTTCGGTGTACCGCATGGAAGCAGGAGGATCACCGTCCATGGAACCGAAGTTGCCTTGACCTTCGACCAACGTGTCGCGCATCGCCCAGGGCTGTGCCATGTGCACAAGGGTGGGGTAGATCGCCATGTCCCCGTGCGGGTGATAGTTTCCCATGGTTTCCCCGACGATCTTCGCGCACTTGCTATGCTTTCGGTTCGGCTGGAGCCCGAGACCATTCATGGCGTAAAGAATTCGTCGCTGAGAAGGTTTTAATCCGTCTCTGGCATCCGGAAGCGCCCGCGAAATGATCACCGACATCGAATAGTCGAGAAACGACTTCGACATCTCTTCGGCGACGTTTACCGGTTCGATTTTTTCATTCGGAGGCATTGGCATGGATGATGACGTTCGGTGTTCAACGTTCGGCGCAGGAGCGTTTTGCTTACATCA
>JAFAKL010000258.1 GCA_019235445.1 Verrucomicrobiota bacterium
CTGGTAACTGTACAACCAAGATAATGATATCCGTTATTTACAAAGCTATTTATACCCTCCTTAGAATTTATTGGTTCATTTTCCGACCCAAGACTCAAGGCGTTATGTGTCTCATTCTAAGTGGGGATGAGCTACTTCTAATCCGTCATACTTATGGTCGTTCAGCCTGGACCCTTTCTGGTGGAGGACTGAAAAAAAATGAGACAAAGGAAGAGGCTGTTAGGAGGGAAGTAAAGGAGGAATTGGGATTAAATATTACACCTGCATATATAGGAGAGTTTACTCATAACACAGAACACAAGATTGATACGGTATTTTGCTTTGTCGCAAGAATAGCAAAGATAGAACCAAGAATTGATCATCGTGAAATAAAAGAGGCTAAATGGTGGAACGTAAACAATTTACCCAAGGATCATTCGATGAATTTGCAGCGGGTAATTTTGATGCATGAACCAAAACAATTGTAACGACTTACAAGGTCGGCTCTAATCCGCTAAAAATTTGTTGATCGTCCTCGCCGTCGTTCTCGTCGATTGACGACCGCGGCCAATGAGAATTTGATCTCCTCAACCGATTTACAACGAACAAGATCCTCGCCGCGCCTCGCATAACGGTCTAAAGCGGACCCCGTTCCGTGATCCGACGATCTCGTGAGGCCCTTTGACGTGCGGATCGTTTAAACCTTCCCCCAGTCCCAGAGCCGCAGCGGTTGCAGAGGAGCCTACCTGTCTGACTTGCGGCTTATCCAAGAGGTCTTGCCTCAGCCGGGTTGTGCCGCTCCCTTCTGGCAAACGGGACACCAAACGGTGGTGCGGCCGGCGATCGTTCCGTGATCAAGTAACGTGCCGTCGCGCGGACAGCGGCCGCGTTTCTGCCAATGACGATGAATCAGCCAATTCTTCGGCGGTTCGCTCCAGTCAACGCCGATCGTTTTCAGCGCCGTGCGGCAGATCCTGCGACTGACCCGCCAGAGATCGTGCTGTTGCAAGACGTTTAAGTCACCAGCGCGCGTGGCCGGATGCATCTTGATCTGCCACATGATTTCGTCGGCCATCCAATTGCCGACTCCTGGAAAAAGGTCCTGATCAAGCAGCGCGGCCTTGACCGGTGACCGCCGGCGCCGCATCAATTGTTCAGCCAACAGGGTTCGCGTAAATGCGGGTGAAATCACCGTGGGGGGCAAATTTCTCCACCACTCTGGCACCCCGTTGCCGACTGCAAGCCGAAGACGACCGAACATCCGGGGATCGCAATAAACCAAGCTTCGCTGTTCCTGCAACAACATCAAATGATCGTGTTTGCCGGGTGACATCCCCGTCGCTTCGGCCCGCAACCGGCCGCTCATCCCGAGATGAATTCCAAGCGATGCTCCACCCGAAAAACGAAAGAGCATCTGTTTCCCATGGCCTTCTGAACCAAGGAGCCTTGCGCCGGTGAGCGCCTTTTGCAAGGCCGCGACATCAGTGCCGCGAAATACCCGCATTTTGGGATGCGACGCGACCGCGATGACCAGCGAACCGAAGCCGGAGTCCCATTGCCGGCGAAAATATTCGACTTCAGCAAGTTCAGGCATGAGTGAATGAGCGCCTCGCCGAGGCGAGCAATGTTATTCTTGCGTGACGTAAGACGATCGACAAGTCCGAATAGCAACGCTGGAAAGCTGGAAAAAAGAATCGGCCGCCGGCTTGAGATCCGCCGGCGGCCGCGAGTCTTACTTACTTCTTTTCCGAGCGATGCACTTTCCAGAATTCCTGCCATTCCGCGGACCGCGGCGGCAGATCCGATTTTCTTAAAATACTCCAGCGACAGCCACAACGAACGCTGACCACCTGATCATCATGATCGAATTCGGCTACGCCGATTTCGCTGTCACAATATTGACAATAGATTCCCAACGGCTGATGCCGCCGCAGACGAAGAGTTCCGAACTTGTTCATAGTTTTGTGCACACCTGAACCGAGGTGGTTCCATCGCCGGGACAGAATTCACCCGTGGTTCAGGTTGCCGCAGCGCTACGAAATGAAGTCGTCAGCTCATGAGATTGGTTGGCAAATTGGCGAGGCGTTGTTCAGAACCCCACTCGTCCTTTATAATTAAACGATCCAAGCGGAGATTCTTGCCGCATTTATTCGGAAGGTTCGATCTCTGCGTCTCCTGCGGTAAGGTCTCCGTGGTATCCACGAAGTAGGTTAATAGTGCCAATTACCTCCTTGATCGTGTTCTCGGCAACCTCGGCGCTGATGAAAGTGACCTCCTTAAGCAGCCTTCCGTCCAGCCAGACTTGAAACCACGGCTCAGATGAATCATCCGATGCTACTGACTTGATCACCACACTGCGTCCTTTGTACAAAAGCTCTTTTCTCATTACTGGAGTTGACGAGATTTCCTTGCCTGGTTGCACAAATTCAGGCGTGCAGCGGCAGCTGAACGTGCACCAGATTTCAACTTAATCTTGCGACAACCGGTCTCCTGTCTTCCCCATGGAATTTCATCAAGAAACGAGGACCTGAGTATTCTCTTCACTCTGAATAAGCGTGCAGTCACCGCCCTGACCTGACGTAACGGACGCCTTGCGCAGTCACCGCATTATCGCAGCCGATCGCAGCCCAACTGTGTTGAAATTGCGTTGATCGGCCGGTTCAAGCTCTTAATATAACCTGTCCCGATCACAGAAAGGAGAGCCATGAACCGTCTCATTTTGCGCTTCATCACGGCCTCGGCGTGGGTTTGTGGTTTTTTTTGCCCCATTGCAAAACTGACCGCGCAAACGAGGGCCCAGGACCTCGTGGGGACATGGGCTCTGGTCTCCATCACGCTTGAGCGGGACGGCAAAAAGACCGATTTCTATGGCCTGGATCCGCAAGGCCAGGCGACGTACGAAGCCAACGGCCGTCTTTCAGTCATTATTACTCGCTCGGATCTTCCGCAGTTCGTATCCAAAAATCGCGAACTTGGAACCCCGGAAGAAAATAAGGCAGTCGTGCAGGGAAGCATAGCTTATTTCGGCACCTACTCGGTAAACGAGACAGCTAAGACCATCACTATCCACATCGAGAGCTGTACGTTCCCGAATTGGAATGGGATCGATCGAAAAGTGTCTTTCAACATCTCCGGGAACGAACTCCATATTGCGAGTCCTACCTCTTCCACCGGTACCGGGTCCAATCAACAGGTCTGGAAGCGCGCCGAATAAGGGGCCGCCGGCAAGGCGGTCCGAGCCGGATCGGCGTTAAAGGGCGCATATCTCAATCGATAGTAACCGACGAGCAACGCAGCCGCCGGCCCATTTTCATCGCAACCCTCCGGGCCGCGGCCGGTTGGCTGTTTTTCCGCGTTGCTCGCTCCTTACGTATCGATCTAGATATGCTCGTCGCTCTCGCCTTGAAAAACAGCCAACTGACCGGCGGCGCAACCCAAGGGATTTAGAAGACGGTACACTAGCGCTCGTGGTGCCTCCACCGTTTGCGCATGGAAGCAATGTAGCTCTTAGTGAGGGGCGTCCCCTTTGGAATGTCGGCCATGATCGCCTCTAACATCTCAGGCGTACCGGCCTCTGCATACAGGTCCCACGAAAGATTGAATCGTCGATTCGACGGCCCGAACACATACGCGACACGCCGAAGTTTCGATAGGTCCTCAAGGCTGCAGCTGTATCCATTTTCCTGCAGATAATGCCAGGCTGCACGCAGTTTACCAGGACCATCGTAACTGGCGCTCGTTGGATCAGGTGCTCCGCATTCAGCCACGAGTGCGTCGCCGAGGTCCCATCGTGCTTTGTCGAGCTTTTGCACAGTATGAAGAATCGCTTGGTGGTCAGGCTTCATAAGGGTCAATTGCTACATCACAACGCTAATGCTTCGGATCTTAGAGGTGATTCGCTGATCGGTCAATTCGAGCATCTCCGGCCGGTCGCTCGGCGGCGCCGGTATGTGGCTGTCGACCAAGTATCCTGTCCCAGTGTACTGTCATTGTCCCGGCATCCTTCGTCCACCCGACTGAGAAGTTCTCTCCCTGCTTTTCTTCAGGCCGTCGGCACCGCTGCAAGAAGTTATCACCTGTCCTTGCCGCTTGAACCGGGGTCGATAAAGTGAAATCCGAGAACAATATGAAGATCGGCATTATTGGCGCAGGACAAATCGGCGGCACCCTAACTCGCCGGCTTACCGCCTTGGGGCATCAAGTTTCGGTGGCAAACTCACGAGGCCCGGAATCGCTTGCCGACTTGGCGGCAGAAACCGGTGCCAAACCGGTCTCGGTGGCCGAAGCGGCTCGGAGCGGAGAAGTCGTAATCGTGACGATCCCAGAGAAGAACATCCAAAATTTGCCTCCAGACTTGTTCGCAGCGACCCCCGACAGTGTCGTGGTCGTCGACACGGGCAACTACTATCCGCGCCAGCGCGACGGTCGGATCGAGGCCATCGAGGCCGGCCTGACGGAGAGTCAATGGGTCGCCCACCATTTCAAGCGGCCGGTGATCAAGGCTTTCAACAATATCCACGCTCAACACCTGCTGGAATTGGGGCAACCCAAAGGCACACCCGGCCGCATCGCATTGCCGGTCGCGGGCGACGATCCCGCAGCCAAAGCCGTCGTCCTAGAGCTGGTGGATGAGCTTGGTTTTGACGGTGTGGATGCCGGCACCCTTGATGAATCGTGGCGACAGCAGCCCGACACGCCGGTTTACGGAACAAACCTCGATGCCGCGGGTGTTCGTCGTGCATTGTCAGAAGCTAGCCCAGAACGAAAACCTGAGTGGCGCGCGGCCTAACAAATCGTCCGCTTGGTCGTCCTCGGCCCTGGAACGCTCGGCCGCGGCCGAGCGTTCACCGTTCGGGTAAGTCGCGAGTTGCGGCCACCCGACTGCAGGGAGCTTTTGAGCTTTTTTAAAATCTGTCTTGGACAGGAGTGCTCACGCCCCCTCCGTCACGCTCTCCCCTTCACAAACCAGCTCCCTCTTTAATAGCAGTGAGCGTCTCATGCGGCCCGGCTCCGGCCAACAATCTGTATCTCATCTGGATCGGCGCGAATGATTTCCTCGCCAGAGTCAGCCCTGAAGTGACTGTCCAAAAGTATGCGGGAAGGAATCGTCCGCCTGGCGAAAGCAGGCGCGAAATCTTGAGTTGTGATCA
>JAFAKL010000108.1 GCA_019235445.1 Verrucomicrobiota bacterium
GCTCTCTTCGATTTTCAGAAGGCGCTCGAGGGCGGCCATGAAATCCTGAAATCCGCTGGCTGGGAGCATGATGGTGTCCCGGCGCCCACTGACATCCTCAGTGATTTTCAAGAAACGACCCCTTTGGTTTTCTTTGAGATCTAGAAAAAAGACCTTTCGATCAACCTGAAGCTTTTCGGACGCGAGAGGGTCATCTGCCCTTTGTGGTGTGTTGGAATTACTCATAGTCTGAGGAGCCTCCGGTTCAGCATCTACCTAATCGTTTCTTGAGGCGAACTAATAATTACCTGAATATTAATTGTTCTGCAGTACGCTTTCAACTGGCTGCGAGACGGGCTGGTAAACAGATCTTGCGAAAGTGTATCCGATCTAAGCAGTACTCAGGAAGTGATGCCGACGGCCCGCCGGACTCTCGCTATCGTCTGTTGTGCGATCGTGCTCGCTCGCAATGCGCCCTCTGCCAGAACGCGATCGACATAGCCAGGGTCGGTTTGGAGCTCCGACCGACGCTGTCTCATTGGAGCGAAACTCTCCCAGATCACCGCAAACAATCGTTTCTTGAATTCTCCGTAACCGACGCCTCCTGCTCGAAAATCGCTCTCCATGGCTGCCACCTTGTCCGCAGGGGCAAACAGCCGGTAAAGCGACACGATTGCTGATTGGGCGGGATCCTTGGGCGCTTCGACCGGTGTCGAATCGGTCACAATGCTCATCACTTTTTTTCGTAAGGCGGCTTCAGCCAGGAATAACTCGATCGCGTTGCCGTAGCTTTTGCTCATTTTTTGACCATCCAACCCGAGGATCGTAGCGACTTCTTCCCGGATGCTCGGTTCGGGCAGTTTGAACACGTTCCCATACGAGTCGTTAAACTTAGTCGCGATATCGCGAGTGATCTCCAGGTGCTGCTTTTGATCCTTCCCGACCGGCACCACGTCGCTATCGTAGAGCAGGATATCGGCTGCCATGAGCACCGGATAAGCGAACAGGGCGTGAGACGGAGCAACGCCATGGGATAATTTATCCTTGTAAGAATGGCTTCGCTCCAGAAGCCCCATCGGCGTGACGTTGCTCAGGACCCACGCCAACTCCGTGACCGCCGGGACGCCAGATTGTCGAAAAAAACAAGCCTTCGCGGGGTCAAGTCCGCAGGCGAGGGCGTCGATCGCCACTTCGCGGACGTGCTCTCGCAAGACCGCAGGGTCCCGGACGGTGTTAAGAGCGTGATAATCGGCAATGAAATAAAATGCCTCTCCCTTGTCCTGGAGCTCGATCGCAGGACGCAGGGCCCCGAAATAGTTCCCGAGATGCAAGGAGCCCGTCGGCTGAAATCCGGTGAGATAACGCACCATGGAGAACCCTGACAAATACGCGGAAAAGCACAACAGAGAATTCAGAATTCAGGATCGACAAATGGCTGGTCACTCAGTCATTCTGCTAAAGTTTTCCCCGCGGAATAACGGACTAACGTTTCGTCCCGGTGTCTTCACTCCTGAATCCTGAATCACGTCATCCATCGCGCGATCTGGCGCTGTTCTTCCTCGATAAGTTTGTCCCAGATTTTCCGGTGCTCGGGTTCGTATCGATTGTCCTGGAGCTCGGCCATCTGGCGGCGGACGTCGATCAAGGCGTCCAATTGCGGTAAGAGGCTGACGTAGAGTTCCCGAAGAAAGCGGGTCGCGCCGGCGTCGCGCTCCCAGATCGCACCAAAGGAATCAACGAACTCGATGGCATAAGCGTAATCACCGCGCTGATTGTGCTGCCAGAGCTCAGGAGAAGGTTCGGGCAGATCAAGCAGGAGAGGGGCAAGATAGAGGTTGTGCAACATTCCTCGTTTGTAGCGTTCAATGGCGCTCGATTCTTCGTCAAACTCGAACGAGGTGAGAGCCCACCCAAAGAGGAACCCCGGGTCATCGAGATCACCGGGATAGGACTGGCGATACCAGGTAAAAAATTCATTAGCAGCTTCGAACTGGCTAAGCAGCAGCTGGAGAAGCGGGACCAGGAATCGTACCCCTGAATGATCCGGGGGATCGGCAAAAAGCAATTCCTCACCGAGGGAGACGGCTTCATTCAATTCACCCTTTTGCCAGGAAACCAACAAACGCCCATGCTGGGCTCTCAAGAAATAGCTGGGTTGTCCCTGAACATGAAATGGAGCAGCAGCTTCGACGGCCTTAGTGAAACCTTGTGCGGCTTCGTCGAGATTGCCCTCCTGGAGATCGAGATCTGCTAGTTCGACCAGTGCCTCGGGCAGGTTTTCGGATAGTTCCAGGGCCTTGGCTAACAACGAGCGCTGCTTGTCGCGGGATCGAGTGTGTTTCACCGCTTTGACCAGACCCTGAGCAATGAATTGGGCTCCGTGGCTGGCCAAGAGACTTTCGGCGGGGCCCGCGATCAGATTGCTGAGCTGTGATTGGATACCCTCCTCTTCTCCTGGTTCGACCTCATTGGATTCAACGTCGACAAGATTGATCTGGCACTGGTACTCTTTGGAAAAGCTCTGCCACACGACTTCATCCCACTCGTCCACATCGGGCACGAGCAACTCGTCGGGTGCGCCTTTTTCCTGAAATGCGCGATGAAGGAAAAGTTCAACTCGGCGCTGGTCCAACTCCCGGACAAATTCGTGGGCCAGCGGCATTCGAGTATGCCGATGAACAACATAGAGACAGGTGGGCAGGATGAACATCGACCCGAACTGGATCGGCACGTCCAGGTCAAACCAGTCGAACGCCCAGACTTCCTTCCTTGAGCGCAAAGGCAGAATCATGAGATGAACTTGTGCAGCTTAATGCCGATGTCCATGTCAGAGATGCAGGAGATGGTGCATCAGTCGAAGGCGCCCGCGTCGAATCGAAAGAGATTTTCCAGGCTTGTGACATGGTATTCCTCAACCACTGTTCCGTCCGAGGTGTAGACTCGCAGGCCATTAGCGCCATCGGATACGCACCTGGTCTGTTGGAGGTTCTTTGTTTCACAGACCTGGAGCAGCGGCAGACCGTCCGAATCAACGACCCATGCGCCGGTCTCATCTGTCGTAATCGATAGCTGGAACAACGCTTGACGGGTGTTCTCCATAGGGTTGTTAGCCGGTTTTACGAAAACAGGGGGAGAATCAGTCTTGGCGTCGGTCGGGACGACCTGGCCTTCTTTCAGGTCAAAAAATTTGAAAGTAGTCAAGGTTCGGTCAAACCATTTTTCCCAAATTGATTTTCCCTGGCTTGCTGCCTGGAAGCGAACACCAACGACTCGTTGGGTATTGCCATCGTCAGAGATTAGCAAAAGGGTATCCTCGTTCCGGGACGCGCCGAGCTGTCTGACTGTTTGAAGGTCCGGAGGTAACTCGAACTCTCTTACTATTTTCCCGGAAGGGTCTATTTGTTTCAAGAGAGTCGCCGTGCTGGTTCTAACCAGGAGCCAGGCGGTATCGGACCGGCCGGCGCTAAGGTCGAGCAGTTCGCCTTTTTCCCCCGTATCGAGTGGCGCGAATTCCTGGCCATCAAGCTTCCAGACGTTCGCTTCCTTGGAGGCAACCACTATGGAGGAGGTCAGAACAGCGCACCGAAAGAGATGCTCTGCCGGCAGCTTCAGGTCCTGCGAGGCGCCATTGCTGCGGTAGGTGATCTGATTTCCGCTGAGCACCACAGTTCGATCTCCCAAGGTGTCTGCATCTCGAAGGTCGGCAAAATTTTGTCTGGAAATTTCGGTACCCGAAGCCGGATCGATCAAGATTAAGAGCGCTTTGTCAAGGAGAAGGAGGTTTGCTCCCGCTCCCTTGACCGTCAGTGGATTGAACTCGAGCGCGATCGGATGGGACTGGGTGCCATGGTTTTCGAGCACCAGCACTTCTGGTTGTGACGCATCGGCTAGCACCGCAGGGCGCTGCCTATCTAACAAAGCCGCTGAAAGCACCTTTCGGATTCTCGGATCGGTTGAGGAATCAGCCCAGTCATTAAGATGAAAGGCGACACCCTCAACTTTGACGTCGCCGATCAACACGCCACGGGCGAAGTATTTCCCGCTGGGAACCGGCTTGCCCTCCGCATCCTTCCGGTCCCAGTCAATGACCAGACCGTCGGAGGTGGATTTAAAGGTCTCAATCCCAGCAACCCTTTTCAGGACCCGAATGAGTTTGCCTTTGCTATTGTAAACTCCCAGGCTGATCACTCCTTCTACAGGAGGCGGAACAAACAGCAATTGGCTAGAATTTGACTCCTCATCCTGCGCTTTCAGCACGTTCGGCGAAACAAACCAGAGCAGCAATGTTATCCCGGCGAACCAACGCGGCGACTCAAACATAATACTTCCAATTCAAATCCGGGAAAATGTTGTCTCGCCATTCACAATTGAAGAGGAATTCTTCGTCTACCGCGCCCCCTTTGTGCTGGTCGTAGAGTCGCGTAAATCGCAGAATATGATCCTTCGTCCTTTTGGCGGCGTAGTCGCGGGCGGTTCCCGTTTTCATGAGGAAAGCCCAATCACTGGATTGGGCCAGCAAAAGCTCGCGCGCCATTTGTCTGAGCACCCGTTCATTCTCGGCCGATTCTTTCAGACCTGAGCGCGCTGCCTCGGTCATGCGCCGGGCGGCTGCGTGAAGGTGTGGATAGATCCAGGAATTGGATTCATCCAACCAAACTTCCCAGAAGCCTTTATGACCCCAACTGGACGGGCTCGGGGCAATGATTTGCAGGGTATCGTGGTTCTCCAGGTAGGCGCTCGGCGTGGTAAGCTGGAAAACCTTCTGGTCGTAGACCGCCTTACGAATGAAAAAATTCAAAAACCTAGGTCCTTCGTACCACCAGTGCCCGAATAATTCCGCGTCGAAGGGGCTCAAGACGAGAGGCTCAATGTTGGTGGCTTGAATGAGATGCTCAATCTGCTTCGCTCGGCTATTCATGAAATCGCCCGCATGATAGTCGGCCGCCCCTTCGGCCCAGCCCGGGACATAGATTTGCTTGTGCGGAGTGCGACCTGTTATTCGGTAGTACTTGATTCCGGTGAATTTTCTTGCGCCGTTCGCGTGCAAAAATGGGCGCAGATAGTCGAGGTCCAGATCGTGGCCGATGTCCCGGTAGAAGTCTCGGTAGGCCGGGTCGCCGGGATAACCTTCCTGCTGGCTCCAGACCTGTTTGCTCGACTCCCTGTCCCGCCCAATTGCTGCCGGACCTGCTGCGGTGAAGCAGGGGGTGAAAATGGCGTATCGCGGTCTTGGGTTGCCGAACATCAAGCCGTGAGCATCGAGCGAAAACCAGCGCAGTTCAGCCTCTTGTAAATAATTTTCCAGACCCGCGAAATAAGCACATTCAGGGAGCCAGATTCCTTTCGGTTTCCGCCCAAAATTACCTTGATAATCATCGCGGGCGATTAGAATCTGCGCGCGGACCGCCTCGGGCTGCTGTTCCATCAAGGGGAGGAACCCATGGGTCGCTGCGCAGGTGATAATCTCGAGGTGGCCTAGATCCTGAAAGCGCTTGAACGCGCCGACGAGATCGCAGTGCAATCGATCGACGTAGATCTCGCGGCACTCCAGGAAACGGTAGTGATAAATTCGTGCTAAATGATTTATTTCCGGCTGGGACTGTGTCCGGTCGATTTCTCGCTTGGAGAGGGCGATGGCGCGATCAAGATAGATAAGGTATCGCTCGCGCAGCAGGTCGTCATTGAGCATCGCGCAAAGAGGTGGAGTCATCGACATGGTAAGCCGGAACGGAACACCATCCCGGACCAGACCCTCAAATACTTGCCAGAGGGGTAAGTACGTTTCCGTTATCGCCTCGAACAACCAATCTTCTTCCAGGAAATCTGGGTACTCGGGATGTCGGACGAACGGCAGATGGGCGTGGAGAACAAGAGCTAAAAAACCTTTTCGCATGCTGGAACCCGGGGGTGGGTAGGAAAGTAGCACAGGGGGTAGGCCCCTTCACGAGCAAGAAAAAGGCTTTTTTTCAGGAGTCAGGAGTTAGAAGACAGGAGTCAGGAGTCAGGAGTTCAGGAGTCAGGAGTTTGGGAATGCAGGAGTTCAGGAAGCGATCGTTCTTCAGACTTACTGTCGCAAGACCTGGATCACTCGCGGGCGCGTTCGCTTCCGCCAACTCCTGAACTCCTGTTCCTGACTTCTGACTCCTGTCTCCTGACTCCTGCGAACCCTACAGATCGAAATACATATGAAATTCGTACGGATGCGGGCGGAGGCGCAGGGCATCGTACTCTTTTTTCTTCATTTCGATCCAGTTATCGATGAAATCCTGAGTAAACACGTCTCCCTTGAGCAGGAATTCGTGATCGCCTTGGAGTGTTTCGATTGCTCCGATCAACGAATCGGGAACGGTCGGCACCTTGGCTATCTCTTCGGGCGGAAGTTCGTAGAGGTTTTTGTCCAAGGGGTCGCCCGGATCGATGCGGTTCTGGATGCCATCGAGTCCTGCGAGCAGAATGGCCGCAAAACACAGGTAAGAGGTCGCAGCCGGGTCCGGCGTGCGAAACTCCACGCGCTTCGCTTTCGGGTTTTGCGAGTAGGTCGGGATGCGGATCGCAGCCGAGCGATTACGAGCGGAGTAAGCGAGGTTGACCGGAGCCTCGAATCCCGGAACCAGCCGCTTGTAGCTATTGGTGGTCGGATTGTTGATGGCAGTCAACGCCGGAGCATGCTTGAGGAGGCCTCCGATGTAGAACAGAGCCATTTCGCTGAGCCCAGCATATTTGTCACCTGCGAAGAGCGGTTTACCGTCCCTCCAGAGCGACGAGTGCGTGTGCATGCCGGAGCCGTTATCGCCAAAAAGCGGTTTGGGCATGAGCGTGACGACCTTGTTGTACTTCTTCGCTACATTCTTGAGGATGTATTTGTAATACATCATGTAGTCGCCCATTATCTTCAAAGGCGCGAAACGGATGTCTATTTCTGCCTGACCTGCAGTAGCAACTTCATGGTGTTGCCGTTCAATCGGAACACCTGCTTTTTCGAGTTCCAGACACATCTCGTTTCGGATGTCCTGGAGCGTGTCCGTTGGAGGAACCGGAAAGTAACCTTCCTTGTGACGAATCTTGTTGCCGAGATTCGGAAACTCTTCGCGCGCCGTGTTCCAGATTCCCTCGACGCTGTCGACACTATGGAACGAGCTGTTGGAGCTGTATTCGTACCGAACGTCGTCAAAGATGAAAAACTCTGCCTCGGGTCCGAAGTATGCCGTATCGGCGATACCAGTACTCTTCAGATAGGCCTCGGCTTTTTCGGCCACACCGCGGGGATCGCGCTCATAGGGTTCGCGGGTGATTGGATCTTCGATCGTGCAAATTAAGCTGAGGGTCGGTTCGGCGTTGAACGGATCAATCCAGGCAGTCCCAGCATCCGGGATGACGAGCATATCACTGGCGTGAATCACTCTCCAGCCGCGGATGCTGGAGCCGTCGAAGCCCAAGCCGTCGGTGAAAATGTCCTCGCTGTACTCGTTGAGCGTTGTCGTAAAGTGCTGCCAAGTCCCGAGAAGGTCGGCGAACTTGAAGTCGATCAGTTTAATTCCATTATCTTTGATAAAAGAGGTTACTTCAGCTGGGGTCATAGGTAATGCAATGTTAGATAGATCAGGTTGGGATTCAGACAGGCTGCTGAGGATTAGACAGACTGCAGGTTTAGGGGGAGTGCTCCGAGGCTTTTCGACTTGGGGCCGTTAGAGAGCCTGATCTCCGCGTTCTTCCGTTCTGATTCGGATAACTTCCAGGAGATCCTGTACGAAAATTTTGCCATCGCCTCGTGTTCCGGTTCGTGCGCTTTGCTTTATTGCAGCAACCGCAGAACCTAGCAAATCGTTTCTGACGATGAGTTCGACTTTTAATTTCGGTATGAACGGTAGCCGGCTGGGACCATAGAGTGGGCGAGTGGATTGAGTAGGGTTCCCGTAACCCTTGACCTCGCTGACGGTCATGCCTTCGATCCCCAGTTCGGCAAGTCCAGATTTTACCTCCTCCAGTTTAAACGGTTTGATGATCGCCTCGATTTTTTTCATGTCGGGTAATCCCCCGCGATTCCTCTCAGAGGGACGGGGATTCCGGTCCGCCTCTTTCGAGAGGTTCAACAGGGAAAAAGGCTGCGAGGAAGTGCGACTCCCTCCAAGTCGACTTCCTCGCAAGGTGTTCACGCGCACCGTCTACTTGACCTTTCAACCCTCCTTTCCCTCTGAGAGGCCAACCCCCTTCGTGATGTGCTACGCGAATTTAACATTCGGACTTCCTCCGAATGAAGCCACGCGGGATAGAAGCAGCTCGTGTGCCAACCGGGGCTCGCGGCGTCTGCAAGGAGGCGGGTCTCTCCCGGTAGGGCCCACATCGCCATCGATGTTCAGAAAGCGACAATTCCGTCCGTCGTCTTTTATCTCCTTGCTACATTTTATCCAGGAGCAGAGGGACACCAGGGCACAGGAGTTTTGGGTTTTGCGTCTTCGCGATTGAACGCTAGGCTTCTGAGCGGTGCGAGCGGACAACATCAAAACTTAAGACTGATAGTAGCCAGATGGTCAATCTGATCATCCCAGACAAGTGGCAGCAGGATGCGCTGAATTTGTTGCGCGATGGCAAGGATGTTGTCGTCCAAGCGCCGACAGGCGCCGGTAAGACTTACATCTTCGAGCTGATGTACGAGTCGCTGCGAGGACAAACCGTTTATACGGTCCCGACCCGAGCGTTGGCCAATGACAAGCTCGCTGAGTGGAGAGCCCGGGGGTGGGATGTTGGTATTTCCACGGGCGACTTAGCCGAAAACTTGGGAGCGCGGGTTGTCGTTGCGACTCTGGAGACCCAAAAAGGGCGCTTTTTACGCCAGGGGGGCCCGCGTCTGCTGGTGGTCGATGAGTATCAACTGCTGGCGGATCCGATCCGAGGAATGAATTATGAGCTGATCCTTTCACTGGCGCCCCCCGCAACGCAAATTCTCCTGCTGAGCGGAAGCGTAGCAAATCCGGAGGACGTGGTAGCCTGGCTGCAGCGGATCGGCCGAAGTGCGCGGCTCATCGCGCACCAGGAGCGACCCGTGCCCCTCGAGGAAGTGATACTAAGTGACATCCCGGTGCAGGCGCCTGGGCTCATCCAAGGGTATTGGCCAAGGCTTATTTCCCGGGCCTTGCTGGCCGACCTCGGGCCGTTGCTGGTTTTCGCACCGCGCCGCAACGCGGCCGAGGAACTGGCGAAATCGCTCGCTGGGGCGCTGATTGAAGAACCGATGCCGGTCAGCCAGGAGCAGGCCGCAGCCGCCGGCGAACCGCTGGCTAAGTTGTTGCGACAGCGGGTGGCTTATCACCACAGTGGCTTGAGCTATGCAGTCCGTGCTGGGATTATCGAACCGTTGGCGAAGCGTGGTCAACTGCGCGTGGTGGTAGCAACGATGGGACTTGCCGCGGGCATCAACTTCTCCATGCGCTCAGTCCTGGTTATTGGCACACATTACACCGCGGGCAATTTTCAACGTCATGTTCGTCCAGACGAGTTGTTGCAGATGTTCGGCAGAGCCGGAAGACGCGGACTGGATGAGACTGGATATGCCCTTGTCACACCTGAAGTTCCAAGATTGCATGAAGCTTTTCCGCTTAAGCTGAAAAGACCGGATCCGATCGATTGGCCCTCTTTTCTGGCTGTGATGCATGTTGCTGTCGATCGGGGGGAAGATCCCTTCCAGACCGCTCTGAAACTTTCCCGTCGATTATTTTCGGCAAGAACGTTGACGCTTGGCGTCGAGCGTTTTTACGAAGGAGGCGTGCGTCCGTGCGGGCTGCATGTGGATGGAGAAAGAGCACGCTTTGTGCGGCGCCATCAGGAAAGGATGCGAAACTCGCGCGGGCTCTGGCAAGATAAGCCGGCTCTTTCGATCACAACCCTCGGAAATCTCTGGGTGCGAACCGAGCGAGGCCGGTGGCGGCCGGCGCTGAGCGTCGCTTCAACGTTGGCTGGCGTCGGGTTGGGCAACATTTGCCGGATCCCGACGGAAGGACGCCACTTTGTGTATGGCCGCGAAATACCCGTTGCCGCCGTGGCGAAGAATGAGTGGCGCGCGGTAAAGTGGCTACAGAAAATGCTTCGGCGACGTTACCCGCTGTGCGCCGCGAAACGGCATTTCACACAGGAGGACTTCGAACGAGAGGTACTGCCTCTGGTCACTGCGGAGGCGATGGGAGGCCAGTTGTGGGATCTGGTTTATCGAGGGGAACTGGCGGTGGCGCGCTTTCGTTTTGATGGGTTAAGCGCGCGTGGGCATCTTGATGAACTTGGACGTTGGCTGGCCGATCCTGAAACGCAGAGAGATTATCCCCAAGTTTGCCGAGGTTGTGTGTTCCGACCTGAATGCGAAGGAATAGAGTTGAGCGTAACCCCAGCCTTGGCTTGGCGACAGCTGGGGTTGATCGACGAATCCGGCAACCCGACCCGACGCGGCGTTCTCTTCAGTTTCTTCAATCAAGGGGAGGGTCTGGCGATCGCAGCGGCGCTCGAGAATCTGGATTATCCAGTTGAAGATCTAGTCTTTGACCTGGGAAACCTTCGTGCCGGGCATCGCTTTTCCTTAGATGAATCTCGATTTGGCGGACGCTTAGGGTTGATTTGTCAGCAGACCTATCATCGGGCCGATTTTGCAGGCTACCTGGAAATGGGTGTCCCCCCGGCTTATGGCGCGGGTGCGGATGAGGTGCTTCGAGAGGTGGTGGAGAACCAGACTCCGCGGCACAAGTTGGTGAATGAAGTCCTGCGCTACGGAGATATCGAACGCGCTATCACCGAATGGCGGAGTTTACTTCGGCAAATAGTTCAGGCTCCCGACTATGACTGGGACCGCTGGCGAGCCCTGAAGCAGATGTCGGAACAGTTCGTCGACTCCATTCGGAGCGCCGCTCTTCAGCCTTTGCCGATCCTGCTTCCAGCACAATTGCAAAAATATCAGCCTCGAGCATCCGTGGTCCACTGGCGATAACCGGATCTCGGCTTCGCCGGCAGGAAAATCCAATGAATCAAGAGGCTTTCAAGCAATCACACCCCGAAAAATGGGGCTACGGATTGATGGGAGGATTTCTGTTACTGACCTTCGTTGTTGCCTGGACGGTGTGGACGGATTCTCAGAACCGGACAAGTTTGGAGAAAATAACTGAGCCGACTGCGGTCGGAGATCCGGTTACCCTCGGTTTCGACCCGAGAGACAATCGTGGGCATGAAGTCTTGAATTGGCAAGGGCAACCCTATTTCCTGCAAACGAATGAGCCGGTGAAGCTGCCGGAGGTCCAGGCACTGAAGATTGGGAAGGACGACAAAGGAAAGATTGAGCTGTACCAAACCAAAAAACAGAATGACTTAAGAGTTATCCTGGTAAAAACCGGGCCAAACGAATTCCTGCGGTTGACGCCGCGGTGAGCTGCACCAGAGAAAGAAGGCTCGCACGGTGGTCACGGAGCCGTGCCCTCCGTGACACGAGCTGATCGGCTTGCGATATATTTACGTCTGGCGCTCCAGAGAAATGCTGCGCCGACGATAAACATGAAGAGCGAAAGAAACTGACCTCTGGTGAATGGGCCGGTCAGCGGCGCATCCGGCTCTCTGAAGGTTTCGCCGATGATGCGCATAACGGGATAGAGGGTGAAGAAACATCCCGTTGTCACTCCGTCCGGTTTTTTGAACTTCAGTCGGATAAAGATCAGGAGCGTGAAAAGGAGAGCCCCTTCCAGGAATGCCTCATAGAGCTGGCTTGGGTGACGTGGCGTGAGAATGCCGGCGAGGATATGACGAACTTGCGCGCTATGTCTGGCTGCGGCGATCATCGCGGGAACGTTATTCAAACGCGGGTCAATTTTACTCGTTTGTTCGATTGCCATCGCCGCTTCGTTCGGGTGGTCAAGTAACTCCGCCGGAAACTGCATCGCCCAGGGTACGGTGCTGATTCTGCCGTACAGTTCGCCGTTGATAAAATTTGCTATGCGACCGAAAAAAAGCCCGATGGGTGCCGCGGCCACCAGGTTATCTCCAATGCCGGTCCAGGAAATATGGTGCCGACGTGCGTAGATGGCGCTGAAAACGACGAGCCCGATGATCCCGCCGTGGCTCGCCATACCGCCATCCCAAACACGGAAAATACCGAGTGGATCTTCCGATAACATGGATGGCCGGTAAAAAAGCACATACCCGACCCGGCCCCCGATGAGAACGCCGAACAGCGCCGCGTAGAAAACGAAATCGCCCACCTGATTCTCCCGGAGCGAACCATATCCCTTTCGCGCCAGCCACTTCATCAGGTAGAATGCACCAAGAAATCCAGCGATGTACGCGAGCCCGTACCATCTGATCCCGACTTGATCGTTGAACTTAATCAGGAATGGACTCAGATGGTGAACGTAAAAGGCCAAGAACATGGAGGGATTCATTCGCAATCCTCGAGGCAAAGCATCCGCGCGATTTCCAAGCTTTAGCTTGTAAGATTTAGCGCTAGAATCTACCTGTGCAGGAAATTGGGAAATTGGTTGTGGTGATTGGTCTGCTCCTGGTCGCCATCGGAGTCATTCTGTGGCGGTTCCCGAGTCTATTGGGTTGGGTGGGCAAACTTCCCGGCGACATTTCAGTGCAAAAAGGAAATTTCTCCTTTTATTTTCCGATCGTCACCTGCGTTCTGGTCAGTATTGTCCTTACGCTCTTGGTCTGGTTGTTCAGGCTGTGAAGGCTGGAAGCTAAGAATTCTCGGTTCGCTCCGGTTTGAAAGAGGCAAGGCGGGTTTCCTTGCTTACTGTCCGATCGCTTCCAGTGGAACTTTCACGTTCAGAAGTGCGTCCACCCAGCGTGCACCCTCCAGTGCAACCCAATGCACACCATTTCGAATCACAGTCTGTACTTCCCGTTGACGGTAGGTCGGGAAGGATTCGTGACCGGGACGAAAATAGAAGATTTTGCCATTACCCCGCTTCCAACAGCAGCCGGAGCGAAAGACCTCGCCACCTTCGAACCAGGAAATAAACACCGTCTCCTCCGGAGCAGGAATCCCAAAGGGTTCGCCGTACATCTCTTCCTGGGGAATCTCGAAGTAGGAGTCGATTCCTTGAGCGATTGGATGGCCGGGGTTACACACCCAAAGGCGTTCCTTTTCTCCGGCAACCCTCCACCGCAGAGAGCACGTAGTGCCCATCAATCTTTTAAAAACCTTGGAGTAATGCCCGGAATGAAGGACGAGCAGTCCCATCCCCTCGAGAACACGTTTTTGGACACGCTCGACGATCGGATCCGCCACTTCGGCGTGGGCGATATGCCCCCACCAGATCAGAACGTCCGTTTCCGCGAGACGGATTTCAGGCAAGCCATGTTCCGGCTCCTGGAGCGTCGCCGTTCCTATCTGGAGGGCTTCATCGCTGGACAATCCGTTTGCGATGCACTGGTGAATTCCTTCCGGATAAACTTTCCGAATCGCTTCGGACTTCTGTTCGTGGACGTTTTCGCCCCAAACTACGACTCGAATCCTGTTCATGAAAGACCCAAACCACGGTTCGGTCTGCGAGGCAACAGGGAAGAGAAAAAGTGTCGTCAGCGGAGTCCAACGGGCATGAAAGCTTGTCGCCTGAGGGATAAATTCTGGTTGGCGGCCTATCTCGTGGCGTGCATTTGGTGCGCTTTCAGCGCTGCCGTTTCCTTTGTTGTCTTTCCTGGGGGGTGTCGTGTCGCAATTATCCCGGAGGGATTAAAACGAGGGTAGCCTGGCACGAAGTGCCTGGAAAAAGAAAAAAGACGCGTCTAGTCCCGTAGGGACGGTTGATGTGCGCCTGAAAGTGCGCACCAACAATAGGGTGAAAGTCCCTATCGGACAGAAGCACTGGTCTGTCCGTAGCCGAAGGCAACTGCGTCGTCGAGAGACGGGGTGGGGAGCAGCCGGAAGCGAATGACCAGTCCA
>JAFAKL010000331.1 GCA_019235445.1 Verrucomicrobiota bacterium
CGGGTCAAGATCCATGCGATGCAGGCCGAAATGCCGAAACGCTATTGGAAGAATCTTCCCGAAGCCGAGTTGATTCCCGCGCTCGTCCGGCAGGCACCGGCCCGGGTCGAAACCATGATCGCTGGTAGCAAATCGCAGCATCCACCTGACGCTGCCTGGCGGCCCGCGCAGCCTCCCGAAATTCGCGATCTCGAAGCCCTTCGCGAAGCAGCCGCCCGCTGCACGGCGTGTCCGCTTTACGAAAACGCGACCCAGACGGTCTTCGGTGAGGGTGCGCCGGAGGCGGAGGTCGTTTTCGTGGGCGAACAGCCTGGCGATTCCGAAGACCGTGAAGGCCACCCCTTCATCGGCCCGGCGGGAAAACTCCTCGATCGTGCGCTTGCCGAGGCCGGGATCGACCGAGACAAAGTGTATGTCACCAACGCGGTGAAACATTTCAAATGGGAGCCGCGCGGAAAACGCCGCATTCACCAAAAGCCCAGCTCGCGCGACATCGCGGCGTGCAAACCTTGGCTGGAAGCCGAGCTCATCGCGCTCCAGCCGCGCGTCCTCGTCGCTCTCGGCAGCACCGCCGCGGAGACCTTGATCGGCACCGGCGTCCGTGTGCTGCGCGACCGCAGGCAAATCTTGAAGGGCCAATTCTGTCCGCAAACGATCGTCACTGTACATCCGTCCTCGCTCCTGCGCGCACCGGACGAAGCGGCCCGCGCCGAGGCCTACGAACTCTTTCTCCGTGACCTTCGCTTTATTGCGTCAGTCATCGCTTCGCGATGAGCGCACGAGAGGTTTTTGACGCATCCGAAATGAACCAGGGCCGCGAAGTTAACGAATCCGCTTGTTGTGAATACTGTCTGGATTCTTGGCGATCAACTTTCTCTCACTAACTCGGCCCTGGGCGCGGCGCAGCGCCAGTACGACATGATTCTGATGGTGGAGTCGAGGGCGCGCGGAAAGGTGCTCCGATATCACCAGCAAAAGCTCGTGCTGATTTATGCGGCGATGCGGCACTTTGCGGCGGAACTCGAGAAGGCAGGTTGGCGTGTCGATTACGTGCCTCTCGAGGAAGGGCTGACTTTCGAGAGCGCAGCGCGGAGGCATCTGGAAAAATTCGCGCCGGAAAAGTTCGTGCTTGCGGAGCCAAACTCTTTCTTCGAGGCCGACGCGCTCACCAAGCTCGGCCGCAAGCTGCGATTGCCGGTGGAGTTTTTGCCGACGGCGCAGTTCCTTTGTGGGCGCGAGGAATTTCGGCGCTGGGCAGGAGCGAGTGCGCGGCTGCTGATGGAAAATCACTACCGGCGGATGCGCAGTAAAACCGGCTTTTTGATGCGCGACGGAAAACCGGTGGACAATCGGTGGAACTTCGATTCCGCGAATCGACGGACGCTGCGCGACTGGCAAAAGAGCGGTCGCTCCACGCCCGACCTGCCACGGGTGACGCACGATATCACGACGCGCGAGGTGATGGCCATGGTGGCACGCGAGTTTCCGGAAAATCCGGGAAAGGCCAAAGATTTCTGGTTGCCCGTGACGCGTGCTGCTGCCCGCAAATGGTTGTCAAGTTTCCTCAACGAGCGGCTGACCTGCTTCGGCGATTTCGAAGACATCATGTCGAGCGAGCACCCATCACTATTTCACAGCATTCTTTCGCCGCTGCTGAATATCGGCCTGCTCACACCCTCGGAATGCGCAGAGGCAGCGATCGCTGCATACCAAGAAAAGAGCGCGCCGCTAAATGCGGTGGAGGGTTTCGTGCGGCAAATAATCGGCTGGCGCGAATTTATCAACGGCATCTATTGGTTGCGCGGCCCAGAATATCGCGAGCTGAACGAACTGGGCGCGCACCGTCCGCTACCCACCTGGTTCTACACCGGCGAAGTGCCCATGAACTGCCTGCATCAGGTCCTCCAGCAACTGCTCGCCTCGGGCTGGAATCATCACATCCAGCGGCTGATGGTCCTGGGCAATTTCATCCTCCTCGCGGGCATCCGGCCGCAGGAAGCGCTGCGCTGGTTTTCGGAAATGTACGTCGATGCCTACGACTGGGTGATGGCCGCAAATGTCATTGGCATGATCTGTCATGCGGACGGCGGCTTCATGGCCACGAAGCCGTACGCAGCGAGCGGTGCCTACATCGACCGCATGAGCGATTACTGCCAAGGCTGCCGCTACTCTCCAAAGCTCAGGACCGGTCCTGACGCGTGTCCTTTCAACTATCTCTACTGGCATTTCTTCGATCAGCATGCCGCGCGCTTCGCTGACAATCCGCGCGTGAAGATGTCCCTGAATGCCTGGTATAAACGAAGTGAGGCGGAAAAGGATGTGGTGCGCACCTCGGCGGCAGAATTTCTTGCCAAGTTTGTGCCGAATTCAACGCTTTGAATCATTGAGTCGCTGTAACTAGCCCATGTTTAACACTTTTTGGCGTCGAAGCGTCACGTTCTGGAGGGAACGCCACCCGATCGCTGAAAATCCTAGCTCACGGCCAAGTTTACGAAGGTTGCTTACCAGCTTTGTTCCGATGAGCCCGCTACCGCCAAAATCTACAATTTTCACGGCGAACCTCCTAGTTTGTAGCCCGCAAGTCGAGGCTCGCGATGTTTAAATATATATTCCGCCTAGCGTTGGGAGGCATTGAACGAGTCTTCCGTGGAAGCTCCGTAGAATTCGGCCGAGGCCTTGGATATGAGATACGCCATGATCGTCGAGCCTCAGGTCATTGGCTCGGTTGAACCGAAGGCCGCAACTTCCTTTTCTATCGCGCCAGAATGTGCATAGAATGTTGGGGTATATGGAGAATGGATCTCCGCACCTGCAGTCGAAGGAATTTCCCTTTCGTGAACTCACCCTTGGAAAGGCAACACGCAATATCTGCTGGCGCTGGTTCATGTTCTCGGTTTGCCTTCTGACGGTCTGCCACTGGAACGCCTCTGGCCAATCTCAGTACCAAAGTAGCACGGACTTTGCTAAGTTTGCGGTAAAGCTGCGCGAGAACGGACTGCTGACCTTTGAGTCAAAATCAGGGAATACGCCCGGATTCAGGATGGCCGGCCGAGGCCTGGTGTTCAGCGGCGGGCTAGAGAGGGGCCCCTGGAAAATAGGTATCGTGACCACGATTTTTTGGATCGGAGAGCGTCCGACTATTAATAATCCGGTGTCGAACGATAGTAGCTCCTGGGATCCAAACTGGTCCTCTAATTACGGCGGTTACGACGACCCGAATTCCAGATCTCGCAAGGATTTTATCCCTCTGAGTTTTCTGCCCCGGCAGAATCCATTCTACGTCGCTCTCCCTTACAACGATGTCGAGGGCGGACATACCAAACGGGAAGCTAAAGATGTGATTCCTTGGTTTAAGGATGCTTTTGTGCGTGACGGCCAATCCATCCTCAAGGGGCAC
Source organism: Verrucomicrobiota bacterium (assembly GCA_019235445.1). Classification (GTDB taxonomy): domain Bacteria; phylum Verrucomicrobiota; class Verrucomicrobiia; order Chthoniobacterales; family JAFAMB01; genus JAFAMB01. Next base: position 3,398 of record JAFAKL010000331.1, read on the forward strand.
TGGCTCGCGATCCGTCGCGGCAGCAGAGTTTGTTATGCACAGTGGGAAGATTGCGGCCCTTTCTGCACAGATCACTGGCAATATGTATTTGGCGATGAGCGCCCAAAAGCAAATCTCAACCAGAACGCCGGGCTTGATGTCTCCCCGGCGGTTCGGGATTACCTTGGTCTTTCCGACATCGATGTCTGCGACTGGAAGTTTGTCGAAGTCCGTGAAGTACCGCCAGGTCCCTGGGCAATGTGGAGGCAATAACATAGGAGCGAACGTCGGTCCAATGATAATGCCGTACATTTGTCGCAGTCGCCCATTAGCATTTTACTTCGGACCAGTACCAATGAAGCTCTTGATCTCGAAGGAAAAAGCCTTTATGCAGTTGATTTGAATGTATGAAAAGAGTTGAAGCGAAAATCGAAGGAAACGAAAAGGAAGATCCTGCGTCCGAGCCGGACAAGGACCCGAACACATGGCTGATTGAGGCCAAACTCGATGAAGATGTTCTCGGCTGGGAAACTATACAACTTGAGTTTCAATCTGCCGAGATCGAGGCCGAAATTGTTGAAAGTAGTATGTCTGAGCCAAATAGATTCACGATCCGTACAAGCGGCAAATCACCCCTGAAAAAAGGCAACGTTATTCACGTCAACATTCGGGAGCAAAGCGAGTCATGAAAGCATTTTCGATCAGCGCGTGAGGGAAACCTTGCTCAAGAATTCCGGATCGTTTCAGCCGCGCTCGGATGAACAAACGTAAGGTCGCTTTCAAGGCAAGAATGATTCTTCGCCCCGAAGCCGAAGGGGCCACACAGCCCGTCCCGGAGGGACCAAGTGAAAGTAGCCTGGCACGAAGTGCCTGGAAACAAGTGAAAAATGGACCCCGCCCCGGAGGGACGGTTGATCTGCTCACTAGGACTAGTGTACTAGTCCCAGAGATATTTTTCGAGGAAAGGAGAATGACACATTTGGAGGAAACTTTGATCAGCCGTCCCTACGGGACTAGACGCGTCTTTTTTCTTTTTTTCCAGGCACTTCGTGCCAGGCTACCCTCGTTTTGATCCCTCCGGGATAAATGCGTCATGGCACCTCCCTGCCGGTGCGATAAGTTAAGGCTTATATGGGCGGAGCCCCAGGAAAGACAACAAAGGAAACGGCAGCGCTGAAAGCGTGCACCAGGTGCACGCCACGAGATTTGGGTCTTAGCATCTCGCGCGGCGAGCAATCTTCTCGCCAGGTTGGTTTTACTGCGATCACGGGATTGACATGTCGAAAACATTTCGAATCTTCACGAGTTGATAACGGATGGATAAATAAGAGCAGTTAACAAAATCGAAGGGGGGGATAAATACATGAAACTGTCAGTTTTCCTGCTTATCGTTTCCTGCGCCCTGATCGTTTGGCTGGTATTAACCACATCCAGATCAGCGCCATAAACACGCCGTGCGATGCAGCCAGAAGCTGTCTCCCCGCCACAGACCACCGGTCGCCCGCCCAGCTAAGCTATGCGCCATTCCGCCAAAGCCGCGAACGCCTGGTTCCTACCTAGATCTGGGTCGATGATTAATTCCAAGGCTAAGACGTGATGCAAATCGACTTTGTAATCTTCCAACTCTATGGTCGAACTTCGGGGATTAAAGTTCCATTGCTGTCGAACGATCTCTCTGAAAGAACCTGTTTGGCTATCTGCCCAGCGCAGGGTGAACTGCTGCGTTCGCTCGACTTGTGGCTCCGAAAAACGGACCCTTATCCGTCGCAAATCTTTTGGCTCATCGAATAAGAGCCGAATCGTCTGCTCACCTGGTTGACTAGCACGCCAACCCAGATTTTCCCCGTGCTTGAACGCCGATTCAATGGGATGTTTGGGATCTTCAGAAGAGACTTCCACCTGAGCAATTTCTTCAAGGTTCAACCATTCCTCAGACGTCCCGGTAAGGTTTGGGGCTTTGATTATTTGTTTGCGCATGCCTGGAGTTTCGCATGAAGAACCTCATTATCCAGAGCTCAATCAGGATTCGTCACCGTGCTGCAAGGATCGCTTTGTCCGACTCCCGTGACGGTTGCGCCGAGAGAAAACGACTCAACTAGACAGGATAGAGTCGCAGGTGATCACGGCCAAGCAATGTTTGAGTCTGGCCAAGGGGCGGGCAGCGCCACCTTAAAGGTGGCGTATTTTTATCACGAGAAGAAAAGGAAGATCAAGGAGGCCCCACCGCGTCTTCATCATGAAATATCAATACCAAGTGGCTGTGATTGGATCTGGCTCCGCCGGCCAAGAAGCCTGTCTCAAGGCCGCGAAGGCCGGTTTGCGGACGCTGCTGGTCGAAGAAAGGACTCTGGGCAGCATGAGCTTTCACTGCGGCAGCTATGCCGTGCGAGGTTTGAGGGCGTGCGCCAGCTTTTTCAAAAGGACGGCAAAAGCCCCAAAGGTCGGCACTAGCTTAGACCTCATCGAGACGGGCTGGAAAAGCTGGCTAACCGCGCAACGCCGCAACAGCAGTCAGCTATCGAATGAATTCAGCCAGGCGATCGATCGCGAGAAAGTAGATCTCAAGTTTGGCCGCGCGCGACTGATCGGGCCAAACGAAATGACCATCGACGACCCCAAAGGTCGTAACCTGCGGATCACGTCGAAGTATATCATTCTGGCGACCGGTTCACGGCCGAGCTTTGCGAGTCAACCTGAGTGCGGAATTTTGAACAGTGATTATTTTCTCTGGCAAGCCACCGCCGCCCGGCATCTATTCGTCATCGGCGGCGGCTATATCGGTTGCGAGTTGGCCGCAGTCTACCGAGATCTCGGCAGTCAGGTAACGATCGCTGAAGCGCGACCAAGATTGCTGCCGAATTGGGATCCAGTCGCAGGTGAGCGTTTTCGAGAGGTGCTTTTGGGCGCCGGCGTCGACGTTCTCGTTAACGAGCCAATCGAACTTCCCCCGCCGATGGTCGATGGAACGCCGAGCTACAAGCTGACCGGCGGAGCGGTTATCCAACCTGATATCACTCTGGTCGCAGTTGGCCGGAAACCGAACAGTGATGAACTGGGGCTGGAGTCGGTCGGACTGACCAGTGGCGCTTGGATTCCTGTGAACGAGTCGATGCAGACTCCGGTTGATTCGATTTATGCGGTTGGTGACGTAAACGGCATCAGTTTGCTCGATAGCGTTGCCGTCGCTCAGGCTAAGGTGGCAGTGGAGAACATCCTCGGTAGACCCGCCCGGTTCGACAAACGATGGTTCTCCCAATTTCTCCATACCGACCCTCCCATCGCGAGTATCGGCTGGACCGAGGGAGAGGCCAAAACTGCCGGTCTGCCGGCGGAAACCCTTTCCTGGAGCGGCTCGCTTTTTACCGATGACGATTTTACGACCGTCGAGCGCGAGCGCATGACCATCAAATGCCTGATTGACGCAGAATCCGAACGTTTTCTAGGATGTATCGCGATCGGCTCGCGTGCGGCGGAGATCATTAACCTCGTTTCCACAGCGGTCGCAAGCGGGCAGTCCGCACGCACTATCGCCAGTCTCTCCGCCGTGCATCCAAGCGCCACAGAAGCTTTAGTCCGAACATTGCGCCAGCGTTTTGAACGTCCGATTTCGGTTTGAACAGAATTTAAGTTTCCAAACATCTGATAAGAAGTTCCTATCAATTAGTTCGAGGTAACAAACTACGGGATTAGGGTTCGCAGTATCCTCCGAAACATCCACCAAACTAAACTCTGCGAAGCAACTGATGGCTGAACCATGATGACATCAACCATTGAATCTCTAGGCGATTGCCGTTTTTATTCCCGCCTGCCGCACATGTGCTGTAAGGGTGCAGGATTTAAAACCGATTCTGACCATATCGCGTGTGACGATAAGGTGAACCGCGAATTCGGCAGCGATGCTGCCCAGAGGGACGGCTTGAGTTTTGAAGTCGCCGGACCACGCGAGCATATCTATTATGATTCAGCAAATACCACCGCAGCGATTGTCACTTGCGGCGGCTTATGTCCGGGTGTTAACGACGTCATCCGCGGGCTGGTGATGGAGCTTTGGCATGGATACGGAGTAACAGACATCCTGGGAATCCGCTACGGCTATGACGGATTAGTCCTCAGGCATGGACATCAGCCTTTGCCACTCAGCCCGGAAGTCGTCTCTAACATCCAGACCTTCGGTGGAACGATGCTTGGAACCTCGAGAGGTCCCCAAAGCGTCCCTGAAATGGTGGATGCACTGGAACAGCTGGGCATCGACATCCTTTTTGTAATTGGCGGAGATGGCACCCTCAAGGGTGGCGCCGCAATCGTTGAGGAGATCCACCGCCGTGGTCTCCGTAAGAGCGTCATTGGAATCCCTAAAACGATCGACAATGACATAATGTATCTCGATAAAAGTTTTGGTTTTGAGACCGCGTTTGCCGAGGCGGTGAAAGCCGTCTCCTGTGCACATGTCGAGGCTATCTGTGCGATCAACGGAATCGGCTTAGTCAAACTCATGGGGCGCGCCTCTGGGTTCATAGGCTGTTATGCCGTGTTGGCCAGCCAGCAGGTAAACTTCTGTCTCATCCCCGAGGTGCCTTTCGAACTGGATGGTTCCCGCGGATTTCTGGAGGCCCTTCGATACAGGATCGCGCGACGCAAACATGCGGTGATCGTTGTAGCCGAGGGAGCAGGACAGGAGCTATTGGAAACCAAACCCACGGAGACTGACGCTTCTGGTAACCGTCGACTGGGGGATATTGGGCTGTTCCTGAAGCGCGAAATCAGCCATTTTTTTCACTCATGCAATATTCCAATTACTCTCAAATATATCGATCCGAGTTATGCGATCCGAAGCGTGCCCGCCTCTCCGCAAGATAATGTTTATTGTTCGATCTTGGCGAAAAACGCGGTTCACGCCGGCATGGCTGGAAAGACGAACATGCTCGTTGGTCGCTGGCACGATACTTTCGTCCACATTCCGCTCCGCATAGTGATTTCGGACCGGCGCAGGATCGATCCGAGGGGTGACGTCTGGCGGTCTGTTCTCGAGGCCACCGGCCAGCCTCGGAATATGTCCGCAGCCGCCTGAAACCGAACTGTGCCGCGAAGCAAAATGCAATATCTGCGAACGGATCTCCAGTGGTGATAAATATCAAAAATACTACAACGAACTAGCCTAGCCTGGCACGGAGGGGACCAAACGAAAGTAGCCTGGCACGAAGTGCCTGGAAACAAGAGCAAAGTGGACCGTCCAGGAGCATGGCACATTGGGAGCAAACCTTGATCAACCGTCCCTACGGGACTAGACGCGTCTTTTTTCTTTTTTTCCAGGCACTTCGTGCCAGGCTCCCCTCGTTTTAATCCCTCCGGGATAAATGCGTCACGGCACCTCCCCTGCCGCTGCGATAAGTTAACGCTTAGGGGGCGCAGCCCTAGCCTCTCCAGGAACTGGCGGCATAATGGTCTCAACGCGAGCAACTTGAGAGGAAACGACACAATCTGCCTGCGTGTGAAGATTCCGAAGGCCAGTTCCTTGCACAAGTCACAGAGCCGCAGGAACTTGTGAACGCTAGCTAGGAAAGGTTTGGTTGGCGGCTCCGGCGCCGATATGAAGACGTTGGTAATGTCCAAACTGCAGGCGCAGGTCACGCTCCTGCGTGACCCGCGTGGCTTCCAGCTGGAAGCCTATGCATCATTTGCTACTTTACTCTGAGGAAAGCACTTTGTTTATTGAAGGGTGCCACCTGTTTTCGTCGTGAAACTTGGTTGCGCACCGCTGGAATGCCACTGATGCACTCGGGTGAACGAGCAGCAATCTCTCGATCTCTCTGATACTAATCCCGCTCTGAATCGCTAACGCCGCCAGGTTGATCACTTCGGAGGCTTGATTGCCGATGGCCAGACAGCCTCTGATCTGCTTGGTGGAGCGTTCAACAATGATTTTGATCAGGGTCTTCGATGGTTCCGCAATAGTTTTGTCGTCGGCTGTAACCATCTCTGAGACTTCCGATTCGACTCCAATATCCAGCCCTGCGTCATTCGCCTCGCGCTCCATCCACCCAACGGCCGCAACCGGTGGATCCGTATCAAGGAATCGCGGAACCCAGCGCGAGCCGAACAAGGTCGTGCCGCCGGTGATGGCGTCGATGGCAACCCGAGCTTGCGAGGCGGCCGAGCTATCCAGCATATTGAGCCCATTGACGTCACCGACGGCCAAGATGTGCTTTCGTGCTGTCCTCAGCTGCCCGTCGACTTCAATAAATGGATTTGTCCCTATGCCCAATTCTGCGAGACCTAAAGATTCAATATTGGGCCGGCGGCCCGTGGCAACTAACACCAGATCGGGTGAGATTTCGGTTCCATCCCCTTTGGTGATAATCGGCCAATTTTCTTCCATAGGTAAATTGTGGACGGAAATATTCCGGCCAAGCATCAGCTCTACCCCGTCTGCCCTCAGTTGATGTGCAATGTACTCTCCGACACTGGGGTCCCAGGCCGGCAGTAATCGTTCACTTTGCTCGGCCAGAGTAACCTGGCAGCCGAATCCTCGGTAGATCGAGGCAAACTCACAACCGACGTAACCGCCTCCGACAATAAAAAGATGAGCAGGAGGATGAATCCTGTCGAGGAGACCGTCGCTGTTGATTAAGCGCGAATTCTCAGATCCGTCAAAGTCTGGACGCGCCCCTGTTGCCAGGATGATGTTGTCTGCCCCAATTTCCTCCTCTTTCCCGTATTCCGAGGTAATCCGGATTCGATGCTCATCGACTAACGTCCCACGGCCGAAAGCCACACGAACATTGAGCTTTTCCAATTCTTTCTGCAATTCATTGGCCAGCCGTGTCGCCGCAGCCCGTTGCGCCTTCATCCACTGCATCAGCGAATCGGTAAACAGATCCGCTTCGATCCCGTGTTTTTTCCCTTGGAAAAACTCGCGATGGAGCCGCGCAGAGGCGTGAAGAGCGCGCACCGCGAAGGACCCATGATGAAGTCGCGTGCCGCCAAGCGCCCCGCTTTCGATGACCACCACTTTGAAACCCTTTTTTGCCGCTAGAAGCGCTGACTCGCTGCCTCCCGACCCAGTACCTATGACCGCAACTTGATAGTTTTCATTCATATCGCTCGCTAAACCTGCCTTCCCTTTTTTTTACGTTAGCCTTTTTTATCTGAAGGGATCTTTACTCGAATTTTCCGTTTCTGACCATCACTTGCTCGTGTGACACCTCAACCCTCTGCCTCCGGTGCGGGGGCGAATGTTCGAGTAGCCCCTGCGTCACATTGGTAACATCAGGACCAGAACTTGCACAATGAAGACGCGTAAGATCATTACCA
>JAFAKL010000086.1 GCA_019235445.1 Verrucomicrobiota bacterium
CCCAAACTGACCGTCGCCTAACCAAGTGCCATCGAATCCGACCTAGCCACAACAAAATCGATGCGAGTCTCAAATTTGGAAGAAAACTTCACGGAAAGCATTTAGCTGTTTTAGGGACAGCACTGCTAATAGCAGTCGCAACGCCGACTGCGTTTGCGAACAACATAACATCAGCCAACGCGACGGTAAGTTGCGACAGTTACAGTCTCAGCGTTACGCTGATGACCTAAACCCGTGCACTACCTACACCATCAATTATTCGATATGCGTATCGCCGAGCGCCGCCGGCTTTCCGGTCACCAGTTCCTTTTCTTTTGAAGCTAGTTCTACCACTTGGTTCCCGGAACCATCGCGGCATTAAGATCTGGTATAGCGGCGTTGCCATCAAAATTGGCCGCCGGCAAGGAGGCCCGAGCCGGACTGGCGGTAGGAGGGAGCATATCTGAATCGATGGACTATGCTCATTCACTCTTCTTGTGCTAAGTTTACCGCGCATGAGCCGCCTTGGAGAGATTATCGCTTACAAGAGAGAGGAGATTGTGCCCTGGTTAGCCCATACCACGGACTGGCGTGATCGGGCAGCCAAGCTCGGTCCGTTCCGCGGTTTCCGAAACGCACTGGCTTCCGGGAAGTTTGGTTTCATCGGCGAAATCAAGAAAGCGTCTCCGTCCGCCGGCATCATCGCTCAGGACTTTGACCCAGTCCGAACCGCGCTGATCTATGAGGAAGCGGGCGCGGACAGCATCTCTGTGTTGACCGATGAGAAATTTTTTCAAGGACACCTGGATTACCTCGCCTTGATCCGAAGCAAAGTTCTAAGACCGATTCTGCGAAAGGATTTCACGCTCCACGAAGTCCAAATTTACCAGGCAGCGCTAGCCGGCGCCGATGCCGTGCTTTTGATTGTTGCCGCCTTGGCGGAGGATGAATTGAAGCATTTAAAGGCGGTGGCCGCCCAGATCCAGATAGATTGCCTGGTCGAAGTTCATAATGAAACAGAACTCGATCGAGCACTTGACGCCGGGGCAGATTTTATCGGGATCAACAATCGGGATCTGGCAACCTTCGAACTGGACCTGAAGGTGACGGAACGGCTGGCCCCAAAAATACCGGACGGATGCACGATCGTCAGTGAGAGCGGAATTCGAACAGCCGAGGACGTTCGCCGCGTCATCGAAGCGGGTGCCCACGCGGCACTGATCGGCGAGTCGTTAATGCGGGCGGCAGACCCGCGCGCTTTGCTGGAGAGCTTTTTAGCAATTGCCGCACAGGCGAGATAAGCTGCCGCTCTGCGTCACCGGCATGTTTTTAAATGGACAGAGGCAAAATCGACCCGATCGTTGTTGCTTGCGCTGACGCCGGGCAACGCCTGGATCTTTTCCTAGTGGCACAGAAAGGTCGTTGGTCCCGAGCGCGGATACAGGCGCTGATCCGGTCGGGACACATCCTTCTTAACGGAACAACGTCTCGCGCGAAGCAGATCATCCGGGCGGGCGACAAAGTCACGGTCACCGAACCGGAATCTGAGCCGATCCTTCTGGAGCCGGAAGCTTTGAGGGTGCCTATGTTGTTCGAGGATGAACATTTGTTGGTGGTTAATAAACCGCCGGGAATGACGGTCCACCCTGGCTCGGGCGTCCGATCCGGCACACTAGTCAACGCGCTGCTGCACCAAGTGCCTAACCTAAGCGGAATCGGCGGCGCACTTCGTCCTGGATTGGTCCACAGACTGGACAGAGAAACCAGCGGTTGCCTAGTGGTTGCTAAAAGTGATTTTGCCCATCTGCGGTTGAGCAGCCAGTTCGCAGGACGAAAAGTTCAGAAACATTATCTCGCACTGTGCGTCGGGCGATTCACGAACCTGGCAGGCGACATCGTCAAGCCGATCGGCCGGCACCCTGTACATCGTCAAAAAATGGCTATTGTCGATCGTGGTCGGCCGGCTCACACACGATTCGAAGTGCTCCAGGAAACGAGCCGATGGGCTTTAGTGTTATGCCAAATCTACACGGGACGAACGCACCAGATTCGGGTGCATCTCCATTCCATCGGGCATCCGGTCCTTGGCGACAAACTGTACGGAAGAACATCCAGCGAATACGGCCGGCAGATGTTGCATGCGTGGCGCCTCGGATTTTTTCACCCGGTTTTCGAGAATTGGATGGAATTTGAAGCCGGATTACCGGACGATTTCGCGCAGAGTGGCGTCGAAGAAAACGGGATTATACCAGCAAGGATTAAGCTTGGCCGTCGCGATGCTGAGCAGGCTGGAAAATCGTCCTGATTTTCGCGCAGACACCTCCACGCTTCTCAGGATCGCGTCATTGGGAACTGCCAAGAATCAAGCGACGTGCACGGAAACACCGGTTTCTGAAGATCCGAAGATCGACCAGATTTTTCCCCTCGATGCTACTGTCGGTAGCTCCCAGCTCATGCCGGAGACGGATCGCGGAGATGCAACGCCATTGTTCGAAGAATTGCGCAGCAGCGTCTTGGCCTGTACGAAGTGCCCCCACCTGGTCGCTTTCCGGCACTCGGTGGTCTTCGGCACTGGCGATCCGAGCGCGGAGCTGATGTTCGTCGGTGAAGCGCCCGGGGCGGACGAAGACCTTCAAGGAGAGCCGTTTGTAGGTCGGGCAGGCGAACTCCTCACCAAGATCATCGAGACTATGGGATACCGGCGTTCGCAGGTGTATATCGCCAATGTCCTGAAATGCAGGCCGGACATGCCTCAGGGAAGTTCGGGCAATCGCCAACCGACGCGGACCGAGATGGAGACTTGTCTCCCCTATCTTCGCAAACAGATCGAGCTAATCCAGCCGAAAGTCATGGTCGCTCTGGGCGCAACTGCAATGCGAGGGCTGTTCGGAAAAGAGGAACCGATGAACCAAATGCGGGGGCGTTGGCACTTTTTTGATTCCATCCCCGTCATGGCGACCTTTCATCCTTCTTACCTGCTTCGGAATCAAGCCTTGTCCGTGAAACGGAAGGTTTGGGAAGATATGCTCCAGGTTCTGGAAAGGCTCGAACATTCGATCAGCGAAAAGCAAAAGAATTACTTCCTGGCAAGATGATTTTCCCAGGGAAAGCTCCCATCGGATGTTGACTCGAATGGCGGTCGTGTTCACTTTGCAGGCGATCGAGGCTGTTTTGACTATGCATCTTTTCAACGTCACCTTTCTGGCCCTTCTCCTTTTTGCCGTTTCTGCTTCTGCCGCATATTGGGAATCGGAAGATTTCGATTGTTCGATCCAATTGCCGGACAGCAATTCCTCTAACAGCGAGACCAATTGGTCGACCATAGGCTCGACCGAAGAAGGAACGCTGGTGGGCGCGGCACGCATCAATCGGTCGGCCTTCATCTTTCTCGGTTACGTCGATTTGTCTAAGCGAAAAAACTTTCACCTAAACGAGAAATCGATTGAAGAATTGGAAAAACGATACTTTGGCGAAGGCCAGGGATTTCGCCGCGGGCTGGAACGGATATCGTTGCACGGAATGCAAGGTTATCGATTGACCGGCGACTCAGTCTATCACGGCGCACACTATGGGTTGGTGGTGGAGATGTTCGAAGCCAACAATAGAATTTACCAGATCGCGGGGATGAAAGAAGACGATCTGCACCCACTCAAAGACCCGGATATCAGAGGTTCGATGTCCAGTTTCAAGCTGCTCTCGCGTTGAGGCGCAATGTCACGCTACTCCCCGGACATCCGCCACGAATTGGTCGACGTCAGCCTCTGTCGTATCCCAGGAACACATCAGTCTGGCGCCTCCTCCCGGACCTACGTCGCTATAAAACCGCCATCCAACTTCATAAAGACCGGCTACGACAGGCTCCGGAAGCTTAGCAAAGACAGCGTTACCTTCGCGCGGGAATAAGATCTTGACCGTCTGGATCTGACTCAGTTGCGAATACAACTTTTCCGCCATCGCGTTCGCGTGTCTGGCATAAGCCAGCCACTTTCCGTCGCTTAACAAACCAAGCCATTGAGCGGCGAGGAAGCGCATCTTGGAAGCAAGCTGTCCGCTCTGTTTCATCCGATAGACAAAATCAGAGGAATCCTGGTTATTGAAAAAGACCACTGCCTCGCCGAAAGCCAGCCCGTTCTTCGTTCCGCCGAAGACGAGAACGTCGACCCCCGCTTTCCACGACAATTCTGCGGGGGTACAACCGGCTGAAGCGACGGCATTGGCGAATCGGGCTCCATCGACGTGCACGGCCAGTGCGTGGCTCCTGGCCAAATCGGCCAGCTCCGCGATCTCATTGGGGCGATAAAGAGTTCCCAGTTCGGTGGTGTTTGTCAGGCTGACCACCCGGGGCTGGGATGAATGAATATCCCGCCTTCCGCGCAGCGCTTCCTGGAAATTCCCGAGGTCGATTTTCCCTTCTGCACCCTCCACGGTTACAATCCGGAGGCCCTGATTCAGGAATCCGGGCGCGTTGCATTCATCGGATTCGACGTGTGAATGTCGATGACAGAGAACACTATGGTGCCGCGAACAAAAGCTGCCGATGGCTAAGCTATTTGCGGCCGTGCCATTAAAAACGAAATAGGTTTCGCAGTCGGTCTCGAATAACTCTCGAAAAGCATCTTTTGCTTTCGCCGTAATTGCGTCTGACCCGTAGGCGACAAGATGCCCTGGACTTGAGTCCCGAAGCGCGGCCAGAACTTCCGGGCAACACCCGGCGTTGTTGTCACTGGCAAACTGTCGCCGATGATCGAAGCTGGACACGCCACATATTGAAACGAGATAAAGGTGCCCGCCAATGAAATCTCATTGAGCAGCTGGGACGCTGTTCTACAATGAATCCGATATATGAAAGAGGAAATGGTGTTAGTCGTACGGCGATCACTCCTGGAATCACTCGGGATCTTTCAAGGGCTACAATTCGAAGTCGATCGCTACCTGACGGCGATGCTTAGCCGGGAGAATAACTTTTTTGCGGCGCGATCGTCCGCCGAAACCGATCCGAGCCTCAAACAGATTATTCCCTACGCAATCCTTGCCAGCCGAGGAAAGGTGCTCCGGTACAAACGTGGAAAAAAGTCCGGCGAACAGCGGCTGGTAGCCAAAGGATCCATCGGGATCGGCGGCCACATGAACGATCGTGATGAAGAACTATTCGCGCTCGACAGGGGAGCTTATCTTGCCGGTGTCCAAAGAGAAATTGACGAAGAGTTAATCGTCGCCCGTCCGTTACGGAATCGAATTGCCGCATTGATCAACGACGACTCCAATGAAGTGGGCCGAGTGCATCTTGGGGTGGTTCACGTATTGGATCTGCCGCATCCGGCGGCCGAGAAACGAGAGAGCATGATTCTCGGGATCGAGTTTTTAACTCCCGATCAACTCCGCGCCGAGTGGGAAACCCTCGAAACCTGGTCACAGATCTGCGTCGATAACCTCCACAAACTGTTGTAGGAGCGACTAGTACTAGTGTCCGGAATGGCGCGTAGATAAGCGCACTTGGATGATTCTTCGCCCCGAAAGGCCCGGTAGGATTCAGCCCGGGGTTTTAACTGGTTTTTAACCCCGGCTGGAGTTGGACAATTCGAAGACGATTTTCAGGCCTAACTAGGTGCCTCTCCGGAGAAGGTACCCCGAAGGGACGCTGGCGCTGAAACCGGAGTGGAACCCCCTAAGCGCTAACTTAATT
>JAFAKL010000132.1 GCA_019235445.1 Verrucomicrobiota bacterium
TTCCACGATTCGGTCTCGGCACCGCGCCAACCGTTTGTACCTGAGCATCTCGGCAGGCATCGTCTGCAGGTTTTCCACCAGGAGCCGAGCGGCTTCGCGCTGCTGCCGGAGTGACGCCAGGGTGAGGTGATAGATCCGGGATTCCAAACAGGACACGAAGAGGGTCTATCAAAATCAAAGCCTGCCATTCCACCCGCAGGAAAGTCTGGTCCGGCTCACAGTCCGGCCCGATCTCGGCGATATTGTCTTGTGGGCGCTGATTCAGCTGGCTTGAGCTTGTCAGACTCCAATTCGAGCGCTGATAACATTCCTCCGGCTTCAGGCGAAGGAAAAATCGTTCCACCCTCTCTCCTAGCTGTCCGTTCAGCCCCGGAGCCGGCGCATGGGCAAACGATAGGGTGCGGCCTTGTTTTTCTTCCAGGCTCCAACCTGTCGGGAAACAGACACATCCACTCATTACTTCGATGGATTTCTCCCGGCGCAGGACAACGAAGTCCGGTTCCCAAGCCGCCCCCTAAATCGCGAAACGTTCGCGGGTGGCCGACGTTGGCAAATGATCCCGCAAACTGGATCACTGCGGCGCAGTCCCCTTCCATTGCGGGCTCATGGCTGGCGGTTTATAAACAAGTTGCAGGCCTTGAGCAAGACGGAATAGGGTTAGCTCATGTCGTCTGCAGCCTACCAGCAACTCTGCGAACGGTCCCGCGAGGTCTATTTACTACGTTCTGCGGCAGCGGTGCTCTCATGGGATTTCGAAACTTATATCCCGTCCAAGGCCGTACCTTACCGGGCCGAGCAGTTAAGCTACCTTGAAGCAAAGGCGCACACGCTGTTTACTGATCCTGTGGTGGGTGATTGGCTCCAGGCCGCCGAACAGCTGGGCTTCGATCCGGGTTTGGAGGAAGGCGCGAATATCCGCGAGTGGCGCCGCTCCTATGATCGGGCAACGAAAATTCCGGTTGCGCTGATCGAAGAATTTGAAAAGACACGGACGATGGCTCGTGAAGCCTGGGCCCGGGCTCGAGCGGAGTCCAACTTTTCCTTGTTTGAACCTCATGTGGAGAAAATTGTCACACTCACGCGGCAGAAGGCGGATCTCTGGGGATATCGGGAGTCTCCCTATGATGCGCTGATCGAGGATTACGAGCCGGGCACAACAGCCGAGCAGGTCAAACCCATCCTGAAAGAGTTGCGGGCGGCCCTCGTCGATCTGCTGAGTGAGATAGAAACAGAAACTAAGTCGTTGCCGGAGAATTTTCTGGATGGCCATTACTCAATTCAGGGACAGCAAGCCTTTTCCAGGGAGGTAGCGGGTGCCTTTGGCTATGATTTCGCTGCGGGACGCATCGACACCACAATGCATCCCTTTGCCACCACCCTCGGTCCGTTTGATCAGCGAATCACGACTCGTTACGACCTGAAGCGCTTCGAGTTCTCTTTATACGGAGTCATGCACGAGACCGGTCACGCGCTTTACGAGCAGGGATTGCCTCCGGATCGAGCGGGCTTACCCTCCGGGGAAGCCGTTTCCCTGGGGATCCATGAGTCTCAGTCAAGACTCTGGGAAAATCACGTTGGACGGACGCCTGAATTCTGGCATCTCTGGCACCCGACGGCCTGCAAGTATTTGCCGGATCTCACCCGCTTTTCTCCAACTGATCTTGCCAGTGGCGCACGTCGCGTGGCTCTATCGTTTATCCGTGTCGAAGCGGACGAAGTGACCTATGACCTGCATATCCTGCTCCGGTTCGAGCTGGAACTTGCGCTGGTCGAGGGACGACTGAAGGTCAAGGATCTACCTGAGGCCTGGAATACCCGGTTTCATGAGCTTTTCGGACTCGTCGTTCCTGACGACGCCCGCGGCGTACTTCAGGATATCCATTGGAGTCTTGGCTCCCTGGGATACTTTCCCACCTATACCCTTGGCAACCTCAACGCTGCACAGTTAATGGCTGCGGCAGAGAAACAGGTGTCTGGATTATCTGATCAGCTTGCTCAAGGAAATTACGCGCCACTGTTGGGATGGCTGCGGGAAAATGTTCATCAACACGGCCGAAGATATCTTCCTGCCGATCTGATGCGAAGAGCCACCGGCGAATCCACTCAAGCGCGCTATCGGATCGATTACCTTCGTCGTAAGTACTTGTCCTGATCAGGAGTCAGAACTCAGAACTGAGGAGTCAGCAGGCCTGAATCATCCCCGGAAAGCTTGCCTTAAGTGAATGACTCCTGACCTGTCCATTGCCTCTCAAAAACCGCAAAATTCGAGAGAACCAGTTGTTGCTAGGAGAGAACTAACGTATCCTCCCCGGCGTGTATTGCCGAGTAGGAGTTGCGACAACTTTTTCCCCTCGCTTCATGGCCGTTCTCGCCGAAGCAGGTCGCGTTAGTCGCTCTCTCGTCGCGCCCTTATGCTTGATCCACGCCGACGAATACACGCGGGAAAAGGAAGAGCGATTCCGGTCCGCGTTACGCGAGCTCCGACTCGATTGCACCGCCACGATTCGCTTCGAGCCCGGAGAACCGGCCGAGGCCATTCTGAAAATCCAGCGTGAAGACAGGATTGACTTGTTAATCGCGGGGGCTATGGAGACGGAAAGTGTGCACCGTAATTTTACCGGAGATGTCGCCCGCGCGCTGCTTCGACGCGCTCCCTGCGATTTGCTGCTCTATACCGAGCCGAAAGAAGATCCGAAACCCCCTGAGAGTATGCTGGTGGTAGTTCCGGATTTATCCGACTCCAGTCGTCTGGTGACCGACGCGGCGCTCAATCTCGCAGGGAAGAGCGGCGGCCTCCGAATCACCATTCTCTACGTCCAAACCACGTTTGCCGAGGCGAAAGAAAAGGCTCTCAAGGTTGATAACGGCAGCCCATCAGTGGAACAGACACTCCAGTCATGGATAGAAGACAAGGCGCGGCCAAACTTTGAACTGGACTATCACTTATTGCGCGGAAATACCGGATTTACGGCCTGCGAATTCATCCAGTCGAGCGGAGCGGATCTGGTAGTGATGCCGTCGCAAATGCCCTTCTCCAATCAGCCCGTCTTCGCTCCAGCCCTTGACTGGATCATTCAGGTCATCCCCGGTAATCTGTGGGTCAACCGGCGGACAGCAAATCAATAGGCCAGGCTGGGTTGCAGGCCTGGTAGTTGTTTCCCGCCCGGTTTGCGGAAATCCCGAGGACGAGTTCGAGAATGGATGATTCTTCGCCTCGAAGGAGCCGGCAGGATTCAGCCCGGGGTTTTGTATGTGTACAGCGAAGTCTTCGGCCTCAAACCGACCAGTGCTCTATGGTCGGGCTGCCTGAAAAGCCCGGCTTATTTGTCCAAGTTTTTTTTTGAATAACGAACGG
>JAFAKL010000149.1 GCA_019235445.1 Verrucomicrobiota bacterium
CATTTCAGTTTTCCGTATAATTTTGGCCCGGCACCCAGTTCCGGTACGAAAACCACCCTGGCCGAACACGTCAGGGATTGCGAAAAAGAATTTCCCTATGCGACCCAGGATCTCGTCGACAAATTGAAGATCGAATCCTTGAGCGCCGAGGCTTTCGATCGTCATATCGACCGGAATTTGCTCGCGACGCCTGGACATTTGAGCGCAGTCACGGTGGCGAAACTGATCCATTATTGCCTGCTGATCCTGGAGAGCGAAGCGGAAATGATGACCTGGAAACGCCTGGATCAAAGTGTGCCAGGCGCGCCGGATGCCTGCGACATAGCCAACTCCGTGGCCGCCAAAATGAACCGCTACAAAGATCCGAGCAAGATTCCCGAGTATGATCACCTAGGGCAGTTCTTGTCCGCCGTAAAACATCCGATCGTCGGCAGAGGGGTTTCTCATGCCGCAATTAATCGATGGGGTGCAAGCGAGCGGTTCGGAATTTCCGACTCTCGGTGGTTTCAGAGAAGGTTTTAGAGAAGATCAATCGCAGGGAAGGGGCGCCAGTCCGCATCCCTATCAGAATCTTTGGCTCACGGCTTGTTCCTCCACAATTCATCTTCCTTACACATATCTTATATATCAAAACGTTTTATTATTGTAAAGGTAAACGGGGCCGTGATAGGAATGTTCGGCCAGCTCTTCTGGTTGCTTTGATGGACGCCAGCCAGTCGAGAACCTGCAAATTCGGTTTAAACTTCGGATCGGACTTCAGATGCGGTCGGCGGTGAATACAAAATAATTTGCAGGAAGAGGAGAGAACAAATGGCGTACGTAAATTGGGTGACCTACGAGGCGCAAATAAAGGTTGTTTATTACGGTCCCGCGTACGCCGGCAAAACGACCTCTTTGAAGTATTTCTCCTTGCGCCTTGAAACGGAGGTGAAGGAGCTACCGACGGCAGACGATCGATCGGTATTCTTCGAGTATACGCAGTCAGAACAATTTCCGGCGAAAAATCTGCAGGTAAAGTTTCTCTACTGGACTTTGCCTGGCCAACAGAAATATCGACGGACGCGGCACCTTGTTCTGGCAGCAACGGATTCCGTCGTCTTTGTGGCGGATAGCCAATACGAAGCAGCTCCGAGAAATCTCGAAATGCTGAATGATTTGGAAGAGCTTCTATCCGAGCGTGGCGTGCGCCTGGAAGGAAGACAGAACCTGGCTCTGCAGCCAATCCCGATCGTCTTTTTTTATAACAAAAGGGACTTGCCCGATATCATGCCGGTCCAGTACATGGACGCCCTGTTCGGCTTGCCATCCTGGCCGGCGCCGCGGTTTACGGGGGAAGCTACCGCCGGCAAGAATATCGTCCGAGCCGCAAACGCGGCGGCGACGCTCGCACTAAAGAAGTTGGAAGAAAAAATCTATGGACCTGAGAACCAGGATGCTCGCCCGGACACCGAATAGCAATCCGACCGCAAACGCGCCATAGAAATGACGGAAAAAAGGCCAATGAGAGTCACTGCATAAGCGCTAGCAAGCGCTGCAAAGAAAATGAATCTGACAGGATGAATTTATGAGTTTTTCTACAGCAAAAAGAGACACCGTATTTGGGTTTCCGGAAGATCGTCCTGAGTCGTTTCAGCCGATCGACCGGGAGGCGCTTTCAGAGAATGCATTGTTCCTGCTGGACCGCTATCGCATTGACAACGCAAACGACCCCATGGCCATCTTTGTTTCCATGGTGGACAAAATGAGCGCCAATCAACGCGAAGTTATTTCGCGGTTCGAAGCCGCCATCGCGCTGGCAGGAGTAGAGTTCGGCCGCATTGATCTTGCCATTGAAAAGGCCGAAGAAAATCAAAGGCAGGTCAACGCACTGGCGGCAGCACTCGATCGAATACAAAAGGATTTTGCCTTCACCACGGATAAGATCCGGCAGCGGACGAATTCCGATATTGTGCTCAATCATCTAAAGCCCTGCATTTACGGCTTATCTGGTGCGATTCTGACGCTGCTAGTCCTTTTCCTTAGCCTCCGTCTGAAAATCCTCTGAATGGCCCCAAGTCCGCGCGGTGGGCCAATGTAAGCAAAACGTCCCGTTTTGCTATCCCTGGGGCTGGCGCCCCCTAAGTAGCTTAACTTAACTTAAGGAAATCCTACAACGAAAGAGCGCAGCCTGTCCCGGAGGGACTAAACGAAAGTAGCCTGGCACGAAGTGCCTGGAAAAAGAGAAAAGTGAACCCGCCCCGGAGGGACGATCGATCTGCTCACTAGTCCAGAGATATTGTTCGTCAAACTTTACGTCGTGCGCTTTTAGAAACGCCAGATACTCCTCTTCAAAAGTTCGAGTCCGATGATGTTCGACCTGATGTTCGATGTGACTGATCGCTTCTGGCAACTGAGAAACGTTCACACTGATGCACCACAACCCTGCCGCCAACCGAAGTTTCGCAATGGCCGGAAGGTCTGATGAATCCAGGCTGATGATCCGCTTTTTGTTAATTGAATTGCATTTGCATCCATTGTAGTCGGCATTGAGAGAAGCAGATGAACATGGTCAGCGATTCCGCCAATGCACTTAGGATGAATTCCGTTTTCTTTGCGATGCTACCGAGACCAGGGAACAGGGCATTGCCTACCGCCGATCAAAGTCGCAAACGCGCCGGTCAAAAATCGCAAACGACGACGAGGACGAGGACGATTTGGAGTCGAAGGCTTCCCCCTCGTATGCGTCGTCGTTTGCGTTCTCCGCTTTGGCAAGGAGAATGACACATTTGGAGCAAAGCTTGATTTTTCTTTTTCCCAGGCACTCGTGCCAGGCTACCCTCGTTTTTTAATCCCTCCGGAATAAATGCGTCACGGCACCTCCCTGCCGCTGCGATAAGTTAACGCTTATGGAGTTTCGCCGTGAGCTATAGCTGGTTGGCGTTTTCGGCGCCGTTCTAAGACGTTGAAGATGTGCAAACTGCTGAGCAAAACGGCTCGTTTGCTCCTTGTTCCGGCCACCCAGGCTGCGCGATAATAAAAAAGGGGTTAGTGTCCTGTCCCCGAAGTAGCAGTAGGATCGGATTTAACTTTATGATCGCTGTTCGCAAAATCGCCCGTGGAGTTGGTAAGATTGAACTTCAGGATGTGCCTCAGCCACATCCAGGTCCTGGACAAGTCGTCATTGAAGTGAACTCGGCGGGGATTTGTGGCACTGATCTGCATATCTATCTCGATGAGTTTGAGACCAGGCCGCCAGTGACTATCGGGCATGAACTGGCCGGGGTCATCGTTGAATCAGGGAGAGATGTCGATGCCTGGAAAGTCGGTGACCGAGTAACCACGGAAACCTATTTCTCGACCTGCGGCTGCTGTTTAGATTGTCGTCGCGGCAGACGAAATCTCTGCCTGCATCGCCGTTCCATTGGCTCTAAAGAAGAGGGAGCGTTTGCCCAATATCTACTTACGCCGGCTTCCAACCTGCATCGCGTTCCCGATGGATTGGATCTTGAGAGTGCAGCATTGACCGAGCCGCTGGCTTGCACGGTTCATGGTGTCCTGGATACGGCCGGCGTTCGCGCGGGCGAAAATGTGGCACTTACTGGACCGGGACCGATTGGGCTGTTGGCATTGCAACTAGTCAAAGTAGCAGGTGCTACGGCGGTAATGATAGGCACCCGCCTTGACACGCAGCGACTCAAGCTGGCGAAGGAGCTCGGTGCGGACGGGGTAATCAATGTCGAGGAAGTGGACAATATCGTTGAAGCTGTCGGAGAATTTTTCGGCACCGGGACCGCCGACCTGGTCGTAGAGTGCTCAGGCGCAGCCGCAGCGGCAAAGACTTTGGTTGACCTGGCAAGCCGCGGTGCTCGTTTTTGCCAGATGGGGCTTTATGGAAAACCTATCACTTTCAATCAGGATGCTGTCTGCTACAAAGAGCTCGTCGTGACTGGCACGAACGCGAGCGTGACGTCCGCGTGGCCAAAATCTCTGAAACTCCTTGTCCAAAAGCAAGTAGATGCTTCACGCCTGATCACTCATCGCTTCCCCCTCACCGAATGGGATCAGGCGCTGGAAGTAGTGAAAAGAAAGGAAGGAGTGAAAGTACTCTTGAAACCTGGGCAGGATTGAAAAGACAGCTCAGATCAGACGTAAACGCCGCTCTGGGAAAGATTTAGCGCTGACATCATACGGGATTCTATCCTACCTGGATATGTTTATACGCCGGCGGCTTGCAGGAACTCGACCTCCTTTTCGGGAGTGTGCTGGCCTTGATGCAGCATGCGGTTCACCGCGTTCAGGTAGGCTCGTGCGCTCGCTTCGATCACATCTGTGCTTGCGCCTTTGCCAGTAATGAGCCGGCCATCTCCAAAATCACATTTCAGATTTACTTCGCCTAATGCGTCTTTGCCGCTCGAGACTGCACTCACATGATATTCCACCAGGTGGCCGCGCTGGTCGAGAATCCGGTCAATGGCTTTCATGGTGGCATCTACGGCTCCGTTCCCGGGAGATGAATCCTGTAGAGTCTCTTCTCCTTTTCGCAGCCGGACCGTGGCGGTCGGGATGGTCGCAGTCCCGGAATTGACGTTGATATAATCCAGCTGCCAAGTCTCCTGAGTCAGGCCGATCGAGTCGTCCACCAACGCGCCAAGATCGTCATCGTAAACAAACTTCTTTTTGTCTCCGATCTCCTTGAATCGGACGAAAATCTGACCCAGCTCCGCGTCGCTCAATTGATAGCCAAGATGCTGCAGTCTTTTCGCCATCGCGTGGCGGCCGCTGTGTTTGGTGAGCGGCAGTTCCGTCTCGCCCCACCCAACATCTCGGGGATCCATGATCTCGTATGTCTCACGGTGCTTCAGAATTCCGTCTTGATGGATACCGGAGCTATGGGCAAAAGCGTTCTCGCCTACAATCGCCTTGCTGCGCGCTACCAGCAGGCCGCTCATGCGACTCACTAAACGCGAAGATTTCACGATCTCGCGCGCATTCACCTCCGTATGAAAATCTTTGAAATAGTCTGACCGAGTCTTGATCGCCATCACTAGCTCTTCAATGGCGGCGTTGCCGGCGCGTTCGCCGATGCCGTTCACGGTGCCCTCGATTTGACGCGCACCTGCCTGTACTGCCGCAATCGAATTCGCGACCGCCATGCCAAGATCATTGTGACAATGCACGCTGATCACGGCGTCATCGATGCGCTTCACGTTTGCCTTGAGATACTTTATCAACTCTCCGAACTGTGCAGGCACGGCGTAGCCGACTGTGTCAGGAATATTGACAGTCGTCGCACCAGCTTCTATGGCTGCGGCGACAACCTCGGCAAGGAATTCTGGTTCGGTTCGCGAGGCGTCTTCCGGCGAGAACTCGACATCAGAGACAATCGCCTTGGCCCGTTTTACACTCTCTATCGTCAAGCGGATAATCTCTTCGCTTGGTTTTTTTAACTTAAAATCGCGATGGATTTTCGAGGTGGCCAGAAAAACGTGGATGCGAGCGCGATCCCCCGCCGGCTTTACGGCGGCGCCGGCAGCGTCGATATCCTGCGCGACACAGCGGGCGAGTCCAGTGATAATTGGTCCGCGGATCTCGGTGGCAATTTTCTGTACCGCTTCATAATCACCGTCGCTGATGACGGGAAAACCTGCTTCGATCACGTCAACGTTTAAACGCTGCAGCTGACGTGCGACCTCCATTTTTTCGCGGAGATTCATCGACGCCCCTGGGCACTGTTCGCCGTCGCGCAGGGTGGTGTCGAAGATAAATACTTTATCTGACATGTTGGCTTGAGTTTAGGGTGGAAATTTGAGGTGCGGTGCGCAACCGAGAAGGTCAAAACCGCTTTCACCGCCGACGATTCTGAACCAACTGAACGAGACTATGAGAGGAAAGAAAGATTTGGGGCGCCACTCCCGAGCAGAAGGAGCAGAGGACTAAAAAGCTGTCTGTCCGAGCGCATTAGACGTTAGGATAGCAGCGTGTTTTTCGCAGTCAATCGAGATTTCTCAAGGACCTTGGCTTTGGCGGGTTTCGTGGCATTCTTGGCATTACTCATATGAACCGTCTCTGGTCGTTTCCTGAGCCGATCCAGTCGGAGGGCGCTTTGGCGATTTCCCGGCGTTTGGATCTGTCGCCGGGCTTGGCCTTTATTCTTGCCAAAATGGGCTTGGTGGAGGAACAGAGAGCGCGCCAGTTTCTGTTTCCACGGTTACGCGATTTGGGTGATCCACTCGAGATCGCCGGAATTAAGAATGCAGTCGATCGAATCTTTCAATCGGTAGATTGCCAGGAGGCTATCGTTCTCTTTGGCGACTACGATGTGGACGGGGTGACTTCCGTCGCTCTTCTGCAGCGCGTCCTGAGGGCTTTTGGCGCCAACGTCCGAGCCTTCCTGCCGCATCGGCTGGAGGAAGGATATGGCTTGTCTGAGGAAGCGGTTCAACGATGCTTGGCTCTGCATTCGCCGAGGCTCTTGGTTGCCCTTGATTGTGGAACTACTGCGGCTGACCGGATCAGCGAAATTGAGGCGGGTGGAGTCGACATGATCGTTGTGGATCACCACGAAGCAAAGGGGCGTCTTCCGGTTTGCCGCGCATTTGTTAACCCGAAAACTGGTTCCACTTACCGCTATCTTTGCACGGCGGGCTTGGTCTTTAAGGTTTGTCATGCCCTGTTGCGCACCCGCCGGCTTCCGGATTTGGACTTAAAAAAATACCTCGATTTGGTCGCTCTCGCCACCGTCGCGGATCTCGTTCCTCTAGTGGAAGAAAATCGCACCTTCGTCCGGCACGGTTTGCGACAACTCGAACAAACAGAATGGAAGGGGTTACGGGCGTTAATGCAGGTGGCCGGCGTGACGCCGCCAATCCGGCCCTCCCACGTCAGCTTTCGCATCGGACCTCGCCTGAATGCGGCGGGGCGGGTTGGAGTGGCTCAAGACGCGCTCGAATTGTTACTTGCGGACGACTCTGAGAAGGCGTCTCTTCTGGCCCGAAGTTTGGACTGGCAGAATCGCGATCGGCAGCTGGTTGAACAGAAGACCCTGGATGAAGTCTTGCAGCAACTGGCCATTACCTTTGTACCGGATCGAGACGCCGCGATTGTTGTCGGTTCCCGCGGCTGGCATCCGGGAGTAGTTGGCATTGTCGCTTCGCGTCTGACGAAGCAATTTCATCGCCCGGCGGTAGTCATCGGGTTTGATGATTCTGGTGAAGGCAAAGGCAGCGGCCGCAGCATTCCTGGCCTGTCGATGGTAAAAGCTCTAGAAGAGTGCGGTGAATACCTGGTGCAATTTGGCGGTCATGAAATGGCTGCCGGTGTTCGTATTGGCTTTGACCAGCTGGAGTCTTTTTCCGCGGCCTTTCGGGCCGCTGCAAGACGCGTGCTGACGCCTGAATTGCTTATCCCTTCGCTCCAGCTTGATGCGGAACTTACCGGGCAGCACCTCAGTCCCGATTTTCTCTTTTGCCACGATATGCTACAGCCGTTCGGGATCGGAAACCCTCAACCGCTCTTTTTCATTCGAAGTGTCGTACCCGCCGGTGAAACGAGAGTGCTGAACGAAAAACACCGCTTGTTCACGCTTTGCCACGATTCACGCCTGCTGAGTGCAATTCATTTTAACGCTGCACGATTGCCCCTCCCCAAACCGCCTTGGGATATGGCGTTTTACCTGGAGGCGAATAACTACCAAAATCGCCTGCAAATCCAATTGCATGTTGAATCACTGCGAAGCGCGGAAGCATGACCAGCGTGGGGCGGAGTGGGCAGACCTGCAAGATGAACGTGGACCGCCTGAATCAACCAGTTGAACAGCTTGCCTGGCTGGCGGAGTCGCAGCGAAAAATTGTTCAGCGTCTCGGGTTGTCCACCTGGAGGCTCCTCTTGGAGCACTATCCAAGGCGATACGAAGATCGCGCCCGCTTTGCTGCCTTTCCAACGGGCAGTTCCGAGGAATCGATTTGTCTGCGCGGAAGAATCAAAAAAATATCGGCCCAATATTTCGGGCGGCGAAAAATCGTGGAGGTCACTCTGGAGGATCTCCTTGATACAGTGCTCAGCGGTCGGGTCACCTGCCGATGGTTTAATCAGCATTATCTGCAGCGGATGTTAGCCGCGGGTCAGGAAGTGATTGTCTTTGGTCGGCCCAAACAGTCCCGCCATCGGATTTACCTGGACCATCCGGAGTTTGAACTCATTGAGGAGGAGGGAGGAGAAGAAAATATTCACATGGGTCGGATCACGCCGATTTACCCATTGACCGAAGGCGTGCGGCAAAGAGCATTGCGGGCAATCATGTTTCGAGCCATTCAAGAACTCCGGGTGCTCCCGCCGACGGGGGAACTCGACCCGGATTCAATGCCGGAAGAGGAGGCGTTGAGCCAAATCCATTTCCCGGCGAGCTGGCTCGCTCGGGAGGCCGCTAGAAAGGCTCTCGCCATGTCGGAATTTGTGGCGATGCAAATCGTAGCCCAACAACGAAAACGTTCCCTGGCGGCCCTGAAAGGCGAGCGACACGTTGCCACCGGAGAATTGACTGAACAATTCCTCGCCGCGCTCCCCTTCCAAACGACCTCGGCCCAGAAACGTGCCATCAGAGAAATCCGGAAGGACATGGCAAAGACGGTTCCAATGAGTCGGCTTTTGCAAGGAGATGTCGGCTCTGGTAAAACTCTGGTCGCCGCGGCGGCAATGCTTTATGCGGTCGAAGCGGGTTACCAAGCCGCGTTGATGGCGCCCACGCAGGTTCTCGCGGAACAACATTTTGACAACTTCCGGCTCTGGCTTGATCCGCTCGATCTGCGGATCGCCCTTCGGACCGGGACACGTCAGGAGACTTCGCACCTGGAGCTTCATGGGGCATCTCAGATTGTCATCGGAACACATGCTTTGCTTCATGAGGCCGAACAATTCCAGCGGCTTGGGCTGTTAGTTGTTGATGAACAGCACAAATTTGGCGTTCTGCAGCGATCTAGATTGTTAGAACGAAAGCCGGTTCCCGATCTTCTTGTCATGAGTGCAACGCCCATTCCCCGGACCCTGGCCATGACGGTATACGGTGACCTCGAGATTTCAGTCCTGGATGAGAAGCCGACAAATCGGAAGCCGATCATTACGCGTGTGCGACCCTCGGCAAAAATTCCCGAAGCGACTTCCTTCATTCGGGAGCGTGTTGCGGCGGGCCGCCAGGTTTACATCATCTATCCGGTGATCGAAGAATCCGAAACGCTGAGCGTGAAGGCCGCGACCACGGAATATCGGAAATGGGAAAAATTGCTGATACCGCTCCGGTGCGGTCTTTTACACGGCCGGTTGACTCCCCAGGAGAAAGAGCGTGTGATGGAAGAATTTCGTTGTGCCAGGATCGATGTCCTGGTTTCGACAACGGTGATAGAGGTGGGCATTGATGTTCCGAACGCGACGGTGATGTTAATCGAGAGCTCGGAACGATTCGGACTGGCTCAGCTTCATCAATTGAGAGGCAGGATCGGTCGCAGCCAGCACCAGAGCTATTGCATCCTCCTCACCGACCGGGAGGATCCTGGGGCGCTTGATAAGCTTGCCATCTTGGAGAGGAGTGAGAACGGGTTTGAAATTGCCGAGGCGGATCTCCGGATCCGGGGACCGGGAGATTTGCTGGGAACGGTGCAGAGCGGTCTCTTGCCGTTGCGTCTTGCAAGTTTGGTGGAGGACGAAGCGCTGTTGTTTCGGGCGAAAGATATCGCCAGTGCGATCCTGGATCAGGATCCACTATTGCAGCAACCTCAGCATCAACGTTTTACTCGTTTCGCTGTCAAAAATGAGGAAAATGGAACAAATTTAGCGAATTAACCGCGGCGACAATGAAGAGTTTTCTCAAGTTTTTAGTTTTCGTTTTACTCCTGGCTCTGGCGATTTCGCTTATTTACGTTTGGCAAGGTAAGCAACCTGGCCAACCTCAAGTCAAGGTCGAGAAGTTTACGCCGGCGGACAAACCCAGCCTCGATCTGAATTCTGTCGACGTATTGGAACGTTTGGATGAGGAATACACCAAAGTGGCCAATGCCGTAGTGCCCAGTGTGGTTAGCATCACCACCACAAAGACCGTTTCTCACCGAATACCGATGGATCCTCTGGAACTTTTTTTCGGCAAACGTTTCTCTGACGACAATTCCGCTCAGCAGAAGGTAACCTCGCTCGGTTCGGGAGTGATCGTATCCAAAGAGGGACACATCGTGACGAACAACCACGTGCTGAATGGAACGGATGACGTGACCGTGCAGCTCAGCGATGGCCGTCAATCGAAGGCTAAGATCATTGGGACAGATGGACAGATCGATCTGGCTGTATTGAAGATCGATCTTGAGAATCTGACGCCTTTGCCGATTGGCGATTCAGACACAGTGCGAGTTGGCCAGATCGTGATGGCGATCGGAAATCCCTTTGGCCTCGATGAAAGTGTGAGCCAGGGGATCATCAGTGCCAAAGACAGACGGGCGATGAATGACAGCCAGGTGGAGTTTTTCCAAACTGATACTGCGATTAACCCCGGAAATTCGGGCGGCCCACTGGTGAATATCCGGGGAGAAGTCATCGGGATCAATACCGCTATTTATTCGGAGTCAGGCGGGAATCAGGGGATTGGATTTGCCATTCCCTCCAATGTGGTCCGTTCCGCGGTGAATAGCATTATTTCCAAAGGGCGAGTGATCCGCGGCTATCTTGGAGTCGGCATCCAAGCGGTGACCTCGGATATCGCGGAACAATTCAGGCTCGGTAGCGCTCGAGGTGCCCTGGTAACGGATGTGACGCCCGGTTCTCCGGCTGAGAAAGCAGGGATTATCCGCGGTGATGTCATCCGTAAAGTGAACGGCTACGAGGTTAAGGACACCATCTCCCTGGTCAACCGGATAGCCGAGGCGGATATTGGCGCGAATCTAACCATCGATCTGGTGCGCGATGGCCAGATTAAAACTGTCACCGCGCAGGTGGTTGAACAACCTGCGGACCTTGTTGCGCGTCTGAATCGGAAACAGACGTCGCCCGATCCCTCCGGAAATTTACAGACCACTCTCTTCGCGGGAATTGAGGTTCGAAACCTGACGCCACGGCTTCGGACCGAAGCCAACGTTCCGGCGAACGTGAATGGGGTAATTGTCACCAGCGTTGATCCCAATTCGGCTGCGGCGCAAGCGCTCAGGCCCGCAGATGTGATCGAACAGGTTGATCGGCAGCCCGTTTCCAATGTTGACGAATTTCAAAGCCTTGTCAGTCAACTGGACCCTGAAAAGCCTGTCTTAATCGGAATAGCGCGCAATCGGCAGCGATCCTTTGTCATTATCCAACCAAACTGAATTGTTGTTTATCTGAATGTTCTTCACTATCCGACCATCGTATGAGTCAGGGCTCTACCGGTAATGTTATCGCTGGGCTTGCCAGTTTCTTCCTTCCTGGTTTGGGTCAACTGATTCAGGGGCGGATACTCGCGGCACTTTTACACTTCTTGCTGAGCGCGTGCCTCTGGTTAATCTGGCTGGGGTGGCTTGGACACGTTTTTTCATGTGTTGAAGCAGCGCGTTGGAGACCACGTTGAATCTCTGGCTGGTCAAAACGAATGATGGAGAAGTTAGCATTGGGGCCTGGTACCGGAGGTAACGTGATCGCGGCTCTTGCGAGTTTGGTTGTTCCTGGACTCGGGCAACTCGCTCAGGGCCGAATCCTCTCGTCGCTTTTAATGTTGGTGGTTTCAGGAATTCTGTGGGTGATGTCTTTTGGGCTGCTCGGGTGGTTAGGCCATCTTCTGGCCGCTCTGGACGCAGCGCTCTGGAGAGGTCCTCGGTA
Organism: Verrucomicrobiota bacterium; assembly: GCA_019235445.1. Lineage (GTDB taxonomy): Bacteria > Verrucomicrobiota > Verrucomicrobiia > Chthoniobacterales > JAFAMB01 > JAFAMB01. Next base: position 11,800 of record JAFAKL010000149.1, read on the forward strand.
GTCTTCGATGGATAAGCTGCGATATCTCCCACCCGGAACTGCGCCCGCCACGCTGATCGTTCCTCCAGAGGACCAGCGCGTGAAGTCTGCCGTTTCCCTCTTCGAGTATGATGCGTATTCTTTCCAGGAACAAAGAATCGAGACGATCGATGATCTCTTCCCATATCTTGAAAGTGAGAAGATCCGCTGGATTAGTATCGATGGATTAGGAGACATTGATTTCTTTCAGCAATTAGCTTTGCACCTTCGAATTCATCCATTGGCCCTCGAAGATATTTTCAACCTAGGGCAACGGCCAAAAGTCGACGAGTACGATCGCCAGCTCTTTATTGTACTTCGTCTGGCTTACCAGGATCCTCAGCAGGGGCCCATGTTTGAGCAAGTTAGCATTGTGCTCGCGGAAAGAGTTGTTATCACAGTCCAGGAGCGGTCAAGCGACGCGCTCAATCCGGTGCGGCAGCGACTGCGGGATGGAGTCGGAAACGCGCGTTTCATGAGAGCCGACTACCTGGCCTATGCCTTGATAGATGCGGTGACAGACCAGTTTTTCCCGATCATCGAATCGCTGGGTGAATCGCTGGATATATTTCGGTCGGCGCTCCATCATCCGCCCGTGCAGGAACGCGTGAATGAACTCCATGAATTCAGGAGTCTAATCGAAAGAATTCGTCGGGCTGTACGGCCACAGC
>JAFAKL010000459.1 GCA_019235445.1 Verrucomicrobiota bacterium
CACTCCTTGAGCCAGGCCAGCAACCTCAGCAAACCAGCCGTCGTCGTCTCGAAGCTGCGACACTCTCGGTTTACTCGACCGTCGATCATGGCGCGCACGCAGGCGACGATCGTCGCCTTGTGGACGTCCAAGCCGGCAACTCGCTCATGCAACGTGTCCATCGCCATCCTCCACACATCGCTGCCGGCGTGGGAGCCTACCCAATCGCAATCCTAAGAAACGTGCTCCGGGGCGTCGCCGCCCGTGGCGCCAGTCGGGGTCATCGAGGCTTCCCGGGTCCAACTCGCAAACGGGCTCTGCGCACCAAGCAGATACCGACCTCTGTGCCGGCCGCGTTGATAAATTGCTCCCGACCCCGGACAGTTTCATTCAGCCGGGGTCGGCCGCACGCGGCCGGTGCGGAACTCGCAATGACGGTGTGGGGGATTTTGCAGAGAGACTTCGCGTCTTCGCGGCCAATGGGCCCATCCGCGCGACACGGCGTCAGACGCTGACGAGCTTGCCGGGGTTCATCAGGTTGCCGGGGTCGAGCGCCTGCTTGAATGCCGCCGCCGAAGGGGATCAGCGGCACCTTGTGGCGCCCGCAGACCTGGACGATTTCGCTGACCTCCTGCGTCGAGCGCGGGAAGGCGACTGCGTCCGGCGGCAAGCAGGAATGGTAAGAGGCGTCCTTGCCGTGGCGCTCGCGCACGGCGGCAGCAGTCGACAACCGGTCGCCCAGCAACTGCTGCAGCGAGGCGATCGCCGCCTCGCGCGCGGCGGGAGTGATCGATTCGACGGGGGTGGGCAGGCTCATAACGGTCCTTCTGTGGCTGGATGGATGCCCTTTGCGGGAAAATAGTTCTACCAAAAGTTCTACTTTCCGTCTGCGTTTTGGCAAGTCCGATCTCGTGTAAGTTCTCGCATGCGCCCCACTTTAAACTGCCCATGCCTGAGCTAGACGCGCAGCGTCGGGAGAGAGCTTCTCGGGCCTTAAACGAAGCGTAAGGGTGCACGCATTTACCTGCCGAAACTTGGTACTTTGGCGGGAGTTTAACTATATTGTCCGTTCTATGAAAATTGGCATTGTCGGTTGCGGGATGGTAGGATCGACTGCGGCCTTCGCCCTGGTTATGAACGGCGTGGGTCGGGAGATTATATTAGTGGATATTAATCGTCTCCGCGCCGAGGCTGAGGCAAACGACATTCTGCACGCGGTGCCGTTCGCTCATCCGCTTATGGTTCGCGCAGGAGAGTACGCAGACCTGGTAGATTGCCGGGTGGTAATCATTGCGGCAGGTGTTGCGCAGCGGTCGGGCGAGTCCCGGCTTCAACTACTGCAAAGGAACGCTGCAGTCTTTGCGCAGGTAGTACCTTCTATTCTGGAACATGCCCGTGACGCGATCCTGGTGGTTGTCTCTAACCCCGTGGACATCATGACGCATCTTGCGGCGCATTTCGCCGCATCCTCAGGAATGCCATCCAAGCGCGTTATCGGCTCGGGCACAATGCTCGACACTGCACGCTTCCGCACGTTGCTGGGACGCCGTTTCGGGGTGGACCCGCAGCACGTTCACGCCTACGTCATCGGCGAACATGGTGATTCGGAAGTTTTAACCTGGTCGGTGGCGTCCATTGCCGGAACGCATCTGGAGGACTTCGCAATCCGCCATGGCGACGCCTTATTAACAGACGCGGAGAGGCAGCGGATCGACGAGCAGGTCCGGCGCGCGGCTTATCAGATAATCGCCGGCAAAGGCGCAACTTATTACGGCATCGGCAGCGCCGTAGCCCGTGTTGCTGAAGTGCTGCTCTATGATCAGCGAGCAGTTTTAACGATTTGCAGCCGAATCCAGGGATGGCCAGGCTGCGAAGGCGTGACTCTGGGCCTGCCGCATCTCGTGGGCGCTGACGGCGCGTTAAGCACTATCCCGTTGCGGTTGGACGCCCAAGAGCAGCACGGTCTGCAACGCAGCGCTTCCATTCTCCATGATGCCATTGAGTCTCTGAAGCTAGGGTGATCCGTTCGCGCGTTCATTATTCATCAATGCCCTTCACAGCGGAAAAGATCAGATAATAGATGATCGTATTGCCTCCGGACTGAGCCGAAACGGATTGCACAATACGACGTCCCGGCGTCACCCTGAAACCGCCACGGCTTACCGTTTGAGACGAGCCGATCGGACTGGTTTGACCCTTTGACGTTGTAGCGAGAGCCGTCGCCCGGTACTGAGTCACCGCACACATTCCATTCGAGAGAACTGCAGCGGTAAATTGCACCGAAATCTTCTGGCCTTCCACCCCGGCAACCGCTGGTGCGAAATCCCGGAACTTCGAGCTGATCTGGAAGGATTTCCCCTGGAGCGCCTGGATTCCTTCTCCGATGGCAGGTATTTCGTCCCGAGCGGCGGCTTCCAGGAAAGGATCAGGAGCGGGTGCAACCTGGCCGGCGAGAATGATACGCCCGTAGACCGTCATGACGAGGAGCTGTTCATCAGCATATAGATTCGGGATGAGGAAGAGGGCCGCAATTTCCAGCAATAGCAAGCGCATCGCTGGAACGCTACGTCGGAAACGAGCTAAGACTCCAGGATTTACGTAGATGGAGCAGAGGCGGCACATGGGAGAGGACTCAAGAAACGATAATTTATGCACGCTAGGATACGATGATTTCGGGAGCAAGAGGCCGACCGAGGATCGCTTCGATCCTATCGGTAAGTCGAAACGTTTCGTCGAATGGCCCAGACCGGTTGAAGTTTCTCGGCTATTTGGCCGAAGGGGGCAGAGCGCTACCATCCAAAAATGGCCTTTCAAAATATTAAAATTATGGTAAAAGATTCAAATTATGGATCGCATTGCGGCAAAACAGGAGCTGATCGCGAGCGCCGCGCAGGACCATCGGACCTGGAACCTCTATACCCAGCAAGGGGAGTTCTTCGACCAGGATCCGCCGACGTGGCAGGACCTCTCGGGCGCCGAGGAGATTTTGATAAAACGCCGGGACTGGAGAGCGCGCAAACGGCTCTTGGCCTACGCGAGCCGGCGATTAAGGCAGGAACGAATTACCACCAGCGAGCCAAGAATGTTGGAGAACACCCTCACCGGTACGGGAAGGCTGGGTTGACGTTCGGCTTGTCCATGGATCGGTCACGCTCAGCTGAGAGCTGAACCTCACATTTTCTTCATTCATGGCCCCGATCCCCGCAGAAGTCATGACGGTCGAAAAGCAAGGCATGCACTACCAAGTGATTGTTCAAATCGGAATCCGTAAATACCGAGGTTCTTTCAACACCCTGGTTTTCGGGGAGAGGAAACCCTACCGCGGTTCCCTCAAAGACGGCCGGCTTGAGCTGCTCTACCATCAAGATCCCTGCTTTAGGCCGGGGGAGTCCTTTCCGCTCTGGACGATTCGTCGGTGAACGAAGCAAATCCGCGACGGCAACTAAACCCCGGGATCGCGGCTGCTTCGAGACTGATCGCGTGGTCGAGGGCGAGCGGCTCGTCGAGGATCGCGCCGGTGATCTGTTTGCGGTCCGCCATTTTGCACAATACCGCGGCCTCCCCGGTCGACGGAATTGCGGGTTTACTGTCTCCCCTGCCGAGAGGATCGCGACGCGCACTTCCTGGAAGCGCAGCGCGTGCGGGAGGTCGATCGCGTTGTGGATGAGGTCGACTTTCTCCTTCAAGGTCGGCGCGATATTGACCGCCGCGTCGGTAATTATTAACGCCTCAGAGTGTGTCGGCACGTCCATAACGAAGCAGTGGCTCACGCGCCGCACTGTCCGCAGCCCGCTATCGCTTGTCTGTGCTGGGCAACAATTTGAGGATCTGCTGTTAGGAAAGTCAAACATCTTCACTTTGCAGGAACTTATTGCACCAGTTGATTAGTTATTATCGTTACGGCAGGAGTCCTCGCAATAATTGTATCCGTCATCGTGCCCGGCCCAGTATCCTTGCTGATAAGAGGAGTGACACGCGGCGAAGACGGATACTCCAATCAGCGCTATTGTGGCAATAACTTTCATCATTCATCACTACGCAAGGTTATGCTAGCTTAGCTAGCGTTGACAAATGCCTGGGCGTTAGCGACTAAGGATGATAAAAAAATAAATGGCGATCGGGATTGCGCAGCTATCGACGAACTTTTCCGGGTCGAGGCACTCGCGCGAGAGCAGCGTCTGAGCTTCAGCCAACGCGATGAGCTGCCTCAGGAAAGAGCGCGATCGCTCCTGGAATCGATGAAGAGTAAAATACTGGTTCCCAGCGAACCAGGGGGAGCGTGAATTAACCGTTAAGAGCATGGCAATTTATTCTTGACGCTCAAGATAAAGTAGCTTGAGATCGTGAGCGGTCACATTTCTGGCCCAGCGGGAGGTCGGAGACCGGGCGTGTACCAGAAGACAGATGAAATCCCCCCATTGCGTAGCAATATGAAAACAGCTATGAGGGCCGCGTTCCAGCGCGGCTGGTGGGTCAATTTCAAACATCATCCCGAAACGCCCGGAGAAAGCGGGAAGGGTCTCCCATGGACATTGGAAGGACCATTGATCCCTATGAGGCGCGCTCTATGGTGAACAAGCCTCTGCAAAAATCTGGCGAGCAACAAGCGCTGCGGATGGTCAACATCGAAAAGTATTTTGGCCCTGTGCGTGCGCTGACCAACATCAATCTGGAAGTTGGTCCCAATGAGATCGTGGGATTAATCGGTGACAACGGAGCCGGTAAGTCGACGATCGTTAAAATCCTGACAGGCGTGTTTGCGCCAACCAGGGGTGAGTTATACATTGCCGGCCGCAAAGTGGACTTTCGTCGCTATAACGTGCAAAGCGCTCACGCGCATGGCATCGAAACGGTGTACCAGGATAAATCGCTGGGTGAAAAACAAGTCCTGTGGCGGAACTTCTTTATCGGCCGGCAGATTGTGAATCGTTTTGGCTTCATCGACGTGAATAGGGAAAAAGCCATTTCCAACGAGATCATGGTCAACACCATCGGTTTCCGCAGCAAGGGTATCACAGTGGATTCCAATGTAAGCGAACTCTCTGGTGGTGAGCGTCAGGGAATCGCCATTGGACGGGCGATGCATTTCGAGGCCGATCTCATCATTCTTGACGAACCGACCGTTGCTTTGTCTCTGAAGGAGGTGGCGAAGGTGATCAACTTTGTCCACAAGATCAAGGAAGGTGGCAAGGCTAGTATTTACATTTCCCATAGTATTCCGGACGTTTATGAGGTCTGCGACCGGTTCATCGTCCTGGATCGTGGTGAGATAGGCGCCAGCATTCCAAAGAAGGAGATTAGCTTGAAGGGGTTAGATGAATTTCTGCTCGATTACGCGCACGGCCGAAAAGACAACGATCGGTCATGAACTTCGTGCGATCACTCTTTAAGTTTCTGGGCCGGCTCGAAGGGTTCGCGATAGCGATGGTGCTATTGGTCCTGTACCTCGCGTTAATCATTGCCGCCCCCACCGTATTCACGCATTCGCTGATCTATATATCCTTTCTGGAAACGGTTCCGCCGACACTCATTGCGGCGTTGGGACTGACGCTGGTCATTACCGCAGGCGAGATCGACCTGAGTTTTCCTGCCGTTGTTTCTCTGTCTGGCTTCGCTCTTTCCTGGGGCTGGAAAACCTTTGACCCGGCCTACGGTGCATGGATCGGCATAGTCCTTGCCGTGGCAGCCGGCGCGCTGGTCGGGTATGTCAACGGTCTGATGGTCGCACGCATCGGCGTGCCATCGATTATGGCAACCCTGGCCGCAAATTTCTTCTGGTACGGCATCTCGATTCTGCTCGCGGGCGGACTGCAGGTGACACTGAAGGGAAGTGAGGAGAATTTCGTCCACCGACTTTTTGTCGGCCGGCTGTTTGACACCGTCCCGGCTCAGGCGTTCTGGGCTTTGGCGTTGGCCGTGCTGCTGTGGTTGATCTTGAACCGCCACAAGTTCGGGGAAGGCATTATGTTTATCGGTGACAACGCCAACGTCGCGCGCGTGATGGGCGTCAACGTCGAAGCAACCCGCATCAGGCTCTTCGCTTTGCACGGCATGATCGCATCCTTTGCGGGGATAATCGTCACCCTTGATATTGGCGTATTCTACCCGGATCAGGGCAACTTTCTCCTGCCGGCCATGGCCTCCGTGTTTATTGGCGGAACCTCAATCGCCGGGGGCGCAGGTTCGATCTTCGGTACATTTTTCGGAGCTTATATCATCGGTTCGCTCGCTGCCGGTGTGGTGGCGACTACAATCAGCGGCTATTGGGTCCAGGTGGTGGAAGGCGTTGTCATGGCCGCCGTCATCATGCTCAACGCCGCAACGGGCAAAGGCAAACTGGCGGCACTATCCAATCGGTTCCGTCATTGGGGCAGGCCAGTTAACGCCAGTCGCACTGACGAATTGTTACACAAGAATGACCCGGCGCCGAACTGATGCAACAGGAGTTGCAGCAGTCAGTGCCTCTGCTGCAGGATTTGCGATTTGGCCGTTGCTAATGGCTCTGCCGATCGCGGTTTCGAGTTTGCCAAAGAGAATAAGTCACATTTAACCTGAATCAGTTCCCCTATTAATAAGATCACTAAAAAACCAATTCAAAACATGAAACCTATCTCTATCATTCCGGCGCTGGTATCAGTAGCCGCGTTCGTTCTGGCAATCGCCCCGGTGCAGTCCGGCGCTCAAGGCAAAGCCATCGTCGTTTATATGCAAATGGGCGGGGATAAGGGTACTGCCTCGGTATTGGCTCGCACCACCGGTGCAGAAGCCGCCGCCAAAGCCCTGGGCATCGAACTGCATGAGCAGTACGCAAGCTGGGACACCAAGAAGATGATCGACCAATTCAAAGAGGCAATTGCCGCCAAACCGGACGGCATCGAAATTATGGGCCACCCTGGTGAAGACGCTATGGCGCCGCTGGTTGATCAAGCAGAAGCCGCCGGCATCATTGTCACCAGCGGCAACAATCCGATGCCCAACATCGAAGCCAAGTACAAGGCAAAGGGCTTTGGCTATGCCGGCGCTGATCTATATGCGGGAGGTTACCTGACCGGACAAGCGATGGTTGAGAGTGGGAAGCTCAAGGCCGGCGACAAGGCTCTGGTGTGGGACATTTTCCATCAGGAAGGCCGCAGCAGAAGTTCTCAGGGCGTCTTTGACGCTTTAGAGAGAACTCTGGGCAAGGGCAACGTTGACAAACTCGACGTAACCCAGGATGTCGACTCTGATCCAACCAAGGGTATTCCGATTATGACGGCCTACCTGGCGGCCCACCCGGGCCTCAAAGCCATCGGAACGCAGCACGGCCAAATCACGTCCATCTTGCCGAAGATCCTTAAGGACGCCGGCAAGAAACCTGGGGACATCGTTGTCGGTGGTATTGACCTTATCCCAGACGTCATCGCCGGAATCAAGGCCGGATACATTGTGGCGAGCTTTGACCAGGTTCTCTACCTCCAGGGCTGGTACCCAGTCCAGCAAATCTGGTTGACGAAGAATTACCTCATCCCTGGCTTGCACAACGATACGGGTGTCGGCGAAGTCACCCCAGCGAACGTCGATGTCATCGCTCCTCTGATCGAGAAAGGTTTCCGTTAACCGAGACAAAAATAATACTAGCTCCTGTCATCTCTCATAACCTTCTCCTATTCTCATCGTCGGTTGGCAGCCGGATTGGCTCGCGGGGCACGTTTTGATCCGGCGACCCGAACGGCGCTTTCGCGCTCGACGAAGGAGGGTTGAATCATATGATTTGATACATTGGCCCGACCCGGTTCAACCTGCGCCGTCAAGCATTGGATACTGAGCCGGCCAAGAGAAGCAAAATCTTGTTTGATGGTCGACAGAGGCGGTCGGAAAAGGCCTGCCTCTGGAATGTCGTCGAAGCCGACCAGCGAAATTTGTTCCGGTATGTGGATCGAGCTCTCCTCAAAGGCGCGGATTGCTCCTAAAGCCATTTGATCGTTAGCGACGACCACCGCGGTGAACTTGCCCCAATGGTTGGAAATAAGTTCCTGGGCGGCTTTAAAACCGGATTCAGCAGTCCAATCGCCATCCGCGACCGGTCCGAGCGGGAGACGAGCTGCCTTAAGTTCCTTCTGCCAACCAACGTCGCGAAGCCTGCCGGCTCGCCAGAATACCGGTCCGCGAAGATGGGCGATTTTTTTATGACCGAGCTGCAGCAAGCGGCGAGTTGCCTTACGCGAGCCGAGCTCCTGGTCGATAAAAACAGAGGGACACTTGAATCCGAAATCAGAGTCGACAGCAACCATTGGCACGTTTCGGCACACATCCTGGAGATCGCGCAGGTCGACTTCCCAAGGCAAATGAATAAGAATGCCACAGACCTGATGTGCGCAAAGCTCGTCCACAGCCCGGCGGATATCTCGGGTCCTCGGTTCGACGATACCGCTGAACATGAAAGTCAAACTGAGTTCTTTAGAAGCCTGCTCACTGTGCACCATGATCTGGGAGGGACCGTAAAAACTAGTCGCAAAGGTGACCAGTCCAACGGTGGTGGAGCGTTTGCTGGCCAGCTGCCGGGCCGTCAGATTGGGTCGGAAACCCACTTCTGCGAGCACTTGTTGGATCCGGGCGCGAGTGGTGGCCGAGACATCGGGCATGCCATTGATCACCCGGGAGACGGTCTGATAAGAGACTCCGGTCAGGGCTGCGACATCATGAATGGTAACGTTCTTTTTTTTGGGCGGGGACCGCATGGAAAAGGTGAATAGATCGGTTGGTAAGAAGACTAGAGTGGCATAAAGAGGCACATTTTTCTTGCAAACGACCAAGCAAAGAATTACTAAATGTGAACGGTCACGGAAAAGCCTTTTCTTAGCCCAGCGAGGAAATCGGGTCTTAATTGTGACCGCTCACGGTTTCGGCCCGGGCTTCGGATGGCTAAACTCCGTCAGATGCGCCCCGGCGGGAACTACCAACTGTAGCCCCAGAATATGAAAATATCTTCAGTTTATCGAACCAGTATTGCCTTGCTCGCGTTTACCACCGCCTGTGTTTTCACTCAGCTCCAAGCTTTGGCGGCTGACACCGGTCAGAAAAAGTTAGTGGTTGGTTTTTCTCAGGTTGGCGCGGAAAGCGGTTGGCGTACTGCCAACACCGAATCCATCAAATCCGAAGCGCAAAAGCGCGGAATCGATCTCCGGTTCTCCGATGCCCAGCAAAAGCAGGAAAATCAAATCAAGGCGATCCGATCCTTTATTGCGCAAGGAGTGGATGTGATCGCATTTTCGCCTGTCGTCGAGACCGGTTTTGAACCGGTCTTGCAAGAGGCAAAAAAAGCCGGGATTCCGGTTGTGCTGTCCGATCGAGCGGTCAAAGTTTCCGACCCGAGTCTGTACGTCACGTTCCTGGGGTCCGATTTTGTGGAGGAAGGCAGACGTGCCGCCAACGCGTTAGCTAAACTAACCGGAGGCAAAGCCAATATCGCCGAATTAGTCGGGACCGTCGGATCTGCGCCGGCGATTGATCGGAAGAAAGGTTTTGAGGAAGTTCTGGCCAAATATCCCGACATGAAAATTATCATGTCACAGAGTGGGGACTTCACTCGAGCGAAGGGCAAGGAGGTGATGGAAGCTTTTTTGAAGGCACCGAACGCCAAGGAGATTAACGCCCTGTTTGCCCACAACGACGACATGGCGTTAGGAGCGATCCAAGCGATGGAAGAAGCCGGCATCAAGCCTGGCCAGGATATTAAGATCGTCTCGATTGACGGCGTGCGGGGAGCGTTTGAAGCAATGAAAGATGGTAAACTTAATGTCACGGTAGAGTGCAATCCGCTCCTCGGGCCGCAGTTGTTTGACCTGGTCGAAAAAGTAGCGAACAAGGAAGAGGTGCCGAAGCGAGTAGTCAGCCAGGAAGGCGTTTATGACGAGGCACAGGCAGCGGCAGAACTGCCGAAGAGACAATACTAGTTGTTTTTCCCATCTATTTGTCCGATTCGGGCGCTCGCACGAGTGCAGAGCGCTCGAAAAATTCGCTCCCGAGTCATCCAGTGGCTAACTCGCTTTTAGAGATTGTTGGACTAACAAAAAGCTTTCCCGGGGTGACGGCGTTAGACGGGGTCGATTTTGCTCTCCGCGGGGGCGAAATTCATGCGCTGATGGGGGAGAACGGAGCAGGAAAAAGCACCTTAATCAAAGTATTGACGGGAGTTTTTCCTCGTGATGCTGGGGAAACGCGATTGGAAGGTAAGATCATTGCGCCAAGATCGCCGCGCGAAGCAGAGGGGCTTGGCATCAGTACGGTGTATCAGGAAGTTAATCTGATTCCGCACTTGTCGGTGGCCGAAAATATCTGTCTCGGCCGCCAGCCGACCTGGCTTGGGGTCATTCGCTGGCCGGCAATTGCGAACCGAGCACGGGCGGCACTGGCCCGGCTTGACCTGTCTCTGGATGTCAATCGTCAGCTCTCCGCCTATTCGATTGCCGTTCAGCAGCTGATTGCAATCGCGAGAGCTCTCGATATTTCGGCTAAACTATTGATTCTCGACGAGCCGACCTCCAGCCTGGATCGGAATGAAGTAGAAGAGCTGTTCAAAAAACTTCGCAAACTTCGAGCAGGCGGCTTAGGAATCATTTTTATCACGCACTTTATTGATCAAGTATACGAAATTTCTGATTTGATCACTGTCCTGCGCAACGGCTGCAGAATTGGTTGCTTTGCGACCAAAGATCTTCCGCGGATCAAACTGGTTTCCCATATGATTGGCAAAGCCGTTCATCAGGTGGAAGCACTGGAGCAAAAGCGTGCCAGCGCAGCCTCCATCCGGTCGGAGGCGCCCATGTTAGAAGCCCGCGGGCTGGCTCGAAAAGGCTCCCTCCGACCTCTCGATCTGGATATTCGGCCCGGAGAGGTGGTCGGACTGGCCGGTCTCCTCGGATCCGGCCGAACCGAAACGGCCAAACTTCTTTTTGGCGTTGATCGAGCGGATCAGGGTACCGTCCGGATGAACGGGCGAGAAGTCAGATTCGATTCGCCGCGTGCGGCGATCCGCTACGGAATTGCTTTAACTCCAGAGGACCGCAAAGTGGCCGGGATCATTCCAAACCTCACGGTGCGGGAGAATATTGTTTTAGCACTGCAGACAAGGCGAGGAAGCTGGAGACGCTTGTCCGTTGCCGAGCAGGCAAAGTTAGCCGACAGGTTCATCCAGGCGCTGGGGATCAAGACCCCCAGCCGAGAGCAGACAGTTCGCAATTTGAGCGGTGGAAATCAGCAGAAAGTTCTTCTCGCCAGATGGCTGGCGATCGAGCCGAAGCTGTTTATCCTCGATGAGCCTACCCGGGGAATTGACGTGGGGGCGAAGAGTGAAATAGAGAGATTGATCCAATCCCTTCGGCAAGATGGATTGGCCGTGCTCTTCATTAGTTCTGAGTTGGAAGAAGTCGTCCGGCAAAGTCAGCGGGTTGTGGTCTTGCGGGATCGCCGGAAAGTAGATGAATTAAGAGAAGGTGAGATTTCTGAGGGAGCTATCATGCAGTCAATCGCAAATCCCAATCTGGAGCGAACGGGCGCATGATCGACTGGGTTTCTGACCTGCTATTCTGGATTGTTTTTGGGTCGATTCTATTGTTTCTGCGTGGCCGGAGAATCTTCTGGACTGTGGGCGCGCTAGGGATGCTGCTGCTTTTCAATCAGTTTTTTACGCCTGGATTTTTCCATCTTCAGGTGCTCGACGGCCATTTGTACGGCTCCCGAATTGATGTGCTAAATCAAGGAGCCAAAGTAATGCTCTTGTCGCTGGGGATGGTTTTGGTGATCGCCACGGGCGGGGTTGATCTTTCGGTCGGTGCGGTGATGGCGATCGCTGCCGCGGTTTCTTCCCGATTGCTGGTAACGGAGCATCTGCCTGCCGGTTTCGCGATCGCGGCTGCGCTGGTGGTCTCGATCTTGGCAGGAGCATGGAATGGGGTACTGGTCGCGGGATTCGGCATCCAGCCGATTGTGGCGACCCTGGTGCTGATGGTCGCCGGGCGCGGGGTAGCGCAGCTGATCACGGAAGGCCAGATCATTAACTTCCTTGATCCGACGATGGTCTATCTTGGGAATGGGCACCTATTCGCTTTACCCTTTACACTCACGCTCGTTCTCTTGATGCTAGGGCTCGCCTTTTTCCTCGTCCGGCGCACGGCGGTCGGATTGTTCATTGAATCGGTTGGCGATAACGCCGAGGCTAGCCGTTATTCCGGCATTAATGCCAGGCAGGTGAAATTTCTGGTTTACGCGTTTTCCGGGTTCTGTGCCGGGCTGGCTGGATTGGTCGCATGTTCAAACATCAAAAGCGCGGATGCCAACAATATTGGTTTGTATTTGGAACTGGATGCAATCCTCGCTGTTGTGGTGGGCGGCACTTCGCTGCAGGGAGGTCGTTTTTATCTGGTCGGCGCCTTGGTCGGCGGTCTCTTCATCCAGACGCTAACAACCACCTTGTATGCCAGGAACGTGAGTTCCGATATTTCGCCTGTACCAAAAGCCTTGGTGATCATTGCGGTTTGCCTGTTGCAAAGCGAATCCTTCCGAACGCGACTCGCGCGTGTCGTTCGGCCATCCGAGAGGGTTCTGCAACCGATCGGTTCTCGGCCGCCTCAAAAGCCAATCACGATGACGTCACATGATTCGACTGAATCCTAAGTACATTCCGCTCCTGGCCACGGCTCTCGTCCTGCTGGCTGTTTTCGTCACCGGCTCGCTACTTTACCCAAATTTTGGTACTCCCCGAGTGGCCGTGAACTTGCTCAACGATAGCGCGTTCGTGGGCGTTGCCGCGGTGGGAGAATCTTTCGTCATTCTATCGGGTGGGATCGACCTCTCGGTGGGTTCCATGGTCGCCTTTGTCGGCATATTAATAGCCAAGCTTCTTCAGGTCGGCTGGGACCCTTTTTTGGCAATGGGGGTCGCGCTCTGTGTTGGCACCGCAGCCGGAGCTGTGATGGGTGGCTTGATTCACTTTTTCGAACTGCCCCCGTTCCTGGTCACGCTCGCCGGTCTCTTTTGCCTGCGGGGTCTGGGTTTCGTGATCTATCCTGAGTCAATCGGGATCGACCATCCGTTCTATGGTCAGGTGCTACCCCAGCTTTCGATCTTAGTTGCTCCTAAGGCGGTGCTGCCGTTTACCGCGATGTGTTTCCTGAGCTCGGTTGTCGTTGGGACCTTCGTGGCAAGTTTTACCCGCTTCGGCCGTAACGTGTACGCGGTTGGATCAAATGAAAACTCCGCGCGTCTCATGGGATTGCCGGTCGGCCGAACGAAAATTACGACGTATGCCCTAGCCTCATTTTTTTCCGCGCTGGGCGGCATTGTCGCAACTTTCTATATGCAATCGGGCAATCCCGCGTCTTTCGTTGGTTTAGAGCTCGACGCGATCGCCGCGGTCGTGATTGGAGGCACTCTCCTTACCGGCGGCGTTGGCTTCATTCCAGGAACGCTCATGGGCGTCCTGATTCTCGGATTGATTCAGCAAATTATCATTTTTAATGGAACACTTAATAGTTGGTGGACCAGGATTGTGATCGGAGCGTTGCTTTTGGTCTTTATCGTTCTGCAGAAACTGATCTCCCGAGGAGGCGATCGGGAGACGCTTGTGGCGGCAAAGTAGTGGATTGCAGGAGACAGGAGTCAGGAGACAGGAGATAGGAGACAGGAGACAGGGGGCCAGGAGCGAGGAAACCCGTGCGTCATCCAAGAGCGGCGTGAGGAATTCCAAACGATCGCTGACTCGCGAAGTCTAGTCTAATCTAAGTTCCAGGCTTAGGCAGTGGTCTTGGAAAAAAATCGGGGAGTTGGAGAGAAAAAAGCCTGAGTTAATAACAAAATATTTTTAGGTTATTATGAACGTTTGATTCAGGCTCTATCACCCGACTACCAACTGATCAAGAGGGACTTAAGACCTTTTTGGAATCGTTGCCGCCGGAGGCTAGGGAACAATTCGCCAAAAACGGGTACAAAGAGGTCCCGGCTCGAGAAGGCGTTGAAAGAGAAGATGGTGTTCTGCACGAGCTCTGGCGGCACATGAGGCTGAGAAAGTACGGGCCGGCCGGCGAGCAGCTCAACGATGAACAGCTTGAACTGCTGGAGCAGGAACCTGGGGTAAGTCAGTTCGAGGTGGAAGCTGAGACTGAGCGAGGTGAATCGAGGGAAGCCAAATGAAACCTGAAGAAAACGCAGCGTTATCAGCAGGCGTATCAATGAGAATCCTTTTCTGTCTAGTGACTTTTTGCCTGCATGGCCCGTTGGTTCTTTCGGCTGATGCGCAGGCTTGCGGCAGGGAGGGGGTTGCGGTTCAAGTGCTCGGATCTGGAGGACCGGAATTACAGGACAAGCGCGCTTCCAGCAGCTATCTGGTTTGGCAAGACGGACAGGCGCGGGTGTTAGTAGATGCTGGTGGCGGCAGCGCTCTTCGCTTCGGAGAGAGTGGCGCGAGTATGTCCCAACTCGACGTGATCTTGTTCACGCACTTCCATGTTGACCATAGCGCCGATTTCCCGGCACTGGCCTTCTCGTCCTGGTTTGAAGACCGGAATCGCCCGTTGCCGGTGTATGGCCCAACGGGCAACAGCGAGTTTCCGTCGACGGTAGATTTCGTGCACGCTCTATTCAATAGCCGGGAGGGTGTTTATCGTTATTTGAGTGTGCTGTTGGTTCCTCAAGAGGAGGGCGGCTACGAGCTGCAGCCTCACAACGAAGTTGGAGACCCCTCCTCGGTGGCATTTCGGAACGAACATCTCTCGGCCTATGCCGCTCGGGTCATCCATGGGTTTGTCCCGGCCTTAGCGTGGCGCATCGAGATTGGCGGCAAAACCATCGTGTTTAGCGGAGACACAAATGGAGAGGGTGCCGACCTGGTACGCCTGGCAAAAGATGCGGATTTGTTTATAGCTCATAACGCTGTTCCGGAAGGAGCTACCGGGGTCGAGCGGCGGCTGCACATGCCTCCTTCTGTGATCGGACAGATCGCTCAGGAGGCGCACGTCAAGCGGCTGGTGTTGTCTCACCGGATGCTCCGCACCCTGGGCAAGGAAGAACAGAGCCAATCGGAAATTAGAAAGAACTTTTCGGGTCCTGTTGCCTTTGCAAACGATCTCGACTGCTTCCCCGTTCAGTAGAGGCTTTGTAGAAATTTTCACGGCTGCGCCGCAGGCCGCCATTGTTTCGTCGCTCTCAGCGCGCAGTAAAGAAGTCGTTCGCTGATACCACCCGTTCCGAGCCTGAGGGCGATAAGTTCTACTAGCAGATTAAACTGATAAGTGAGGTCCTCGCTTTTCCCTCTTCGCTCGTTCTCGTCCTCGTCCTCGTTTGCGATTTTTGACCGGCGCTATGCAGTGCCTGCCTCTCCACTCTGCCGGCTGGACCGAGGCCCATCACATGCCAAAGTCGGAGAACGAAAACGACGACGACGATTGGAAGGGCGATTGAACGCCCTACGCCGCGGGGCGCTGCAAGAAAGAAAGAGTCTTCTGGTTGAATTCCTCCACCCTCTCATAGATCGGCGCGTGCGCGCAGGCTTCAAAGATCAGCAGTTCGGAGCCGCGCATGGAACCCGTCAACCGAGCGGCAAAACGAGCCGACGTCACCATGTCGTGACGCCCAATCTGCGGAGAAGATGCTTTTTGGTTGGGTTTGTCAGTCAAGGAACGCCAGCCGCACGCGGTCATGATACGGCTGGGTGCGTTGAATGTTGTCACGGGAACTCCACGGATTGAGAAGATAGACGATGCGCCGCAAAATTACTTGGTTTGCCTGCCCCGGCTTTCACTCGATGGAAGATAGACGGGCTGTATGACTATTCCACGTAGCGTGTCGAGCGGCGGAGATTATGGAGAAGATAGGCGTATTTCCAGGCGGATTGCAGACCCGCCCAGTCGTACCGCGAAGAGGATGACCTCTTAGAGGGCCGTTTAAACAGAGAGCTCTGTCTCGATAACCGTTTGAAGACTGACTGAGCAGGAATTCCTGTTTCTTTTTCGCTTCCCAATGGTGCTCCCTGTTGAGCGGCTCCTGGGGCGCCGTGTTTTGGCGCGACGCCCGTTCATTCGCATTAAGGAACAAACAACAGAGGCAGCTCGGTTGGATTCCCCCGGTACCTGCGAGAGCCCCCGATCTCGTGCATCGATGAACCGGTCCAACCGAGCTGTGCTCTTTCATCTATCCCTGCTGGTAGCCGAACGAAATGTTAAATCAGCACCTCTTGTGCCAATGCATGGGATCCTTGGAGCCCGAATAATCGCAGCCAAATCGGTTATCCTGTTCTCGCGCTGTAAATCCGTGAAGAAAGCGGCTTGAGAGGAAGATTAGTTGGGAAGGGAAGGAAACAGGATGCCTACTGATCCAAAGTCTGTGACCGATGCAGGCCAGCTAAAGCGGGAGCTTGGGTGATTGTCGACTTTATCAAGAGCAAAACTGCCCAGTAAATGGTAAAAACAAGCCACTCCGGCGTTCGGGCAATCACAGCCGCTTATCGACTTAGGTCGCGGTGTGGCAATTTTTGCTCGTGGCAGCGTGGCAGCCCGATCCGTTACCGCTTTCGAACCGGCAACACCAATGCCGACCAGCAACTGAGATGTAAATAGACTGTTTCTTGTTTCGGAGACTCGCCTAAGGGGCGGACCGGTCGTAACTTGCATTCTGAATTCATCCTCTTTTCCCATGGAAAAAGCTGACGAAGCGAAACGCCGGGTCGAAAAATTAAAATCTGAAATCGTCGAGCATGATCGCCGCTACTATCTGGAGGCGGCGCCAACCATCAGCGATCAGGAATACGACCAGTTGTATCGCGAACTCCGGGATCTTGAGGAACAATACCCGGCCTTAGTGACGCCGGATTCGCCGACGCAGCGAGTTGGGGAAGGGGCGCTTGAAACTTTTGTCCAGGTGCCGCACCGGACTCCAATGCTGAGCCTGGACAATACCTACTCGGAAGAGGAGGTGGCGAATTTTTTTCGGAGACTGCAGCGACTGATTCCAGGTGAAACTATCGATGCGGTGATTGAGCCCAAAGTCGATGGCGTGGCGCTTTCCACGTTTTACCGGCATGGAATTCTCGATTATGCCGCAACACGCGGTAATGGTGTACTCGGCGATGATGTGACTCGCAACATTCGCACGATCAGCGCGGTACCCTCGCGGTTGCGAGGGGCCGCGCCAGAAGAGGTCGAAGTTCGCGGTGAAGTTTTTCTGCCAAAAAAGGTTTTTGCAGCATTGAACGTTGCACGCCAGGAAGCCGGCGAGCCTCTTTTTGCCAATCCGCGTAATACCGCCGCCGGCAGTTTGAAGCAACTCGACCCGGCGCTGGTGGCGAAGAGGAGGTTGAGCGCAATCTTTTACGGCTTCGGGCTGGTGACCGGCGACAACTTGATGACGCATCAGCAGGCGCTCGATCGATTGAAGCAATGGGGTTTGCCGACCCATGAAAAAATCTGGACGGCGCAAACCGTAGAAGGCGTCATTGAAGCCATTCAAGCACTCGGCCGCATCCGGGATGACTTTGAATTTGAAATCGACGGGGCGGTGGTCAAGGTCGACCGTTACGATCTCCGTGAACGCTTGGGTTATACCTCAAAGGCGCCGCGTTGGGCGATGGCATTTAAGTATCAGGCCGAGCGCGCTGAGACGCGAGTTCGTTCCATTCAAGTTTACGTGGGACGTTCTGGAAAATTAACTCCGGTCGCCAATCTCGATCCTGTCTTTGTGAGCGGGACGACCGTTGCGCGAGCGACCCTCCACAACGGGGACGAGATCCGGCGCAAAGATGTTCGTGAGGGAGACATAGTTGTCATCGAGAAGGCGGGCGAGATTATCCCGGCCGTGGTGGCGGTTTTGCAAGACCGAAGGACCGGAGACGAAAAACCGTTTGAGATGCCGGTAAAGTGTCCCAGCTGCGGTAGGCCTGTTGTTCGGCTGCCGGGCCAAGTCGATGTTCGGTGTACCAACGTGGAGTGCCCGGACCAAGTGAAACGGCGGTTGGAACATTTCGCCCATAGAGGGGCGCTCGATATTGAAGGATTAGGAGAAGTGATGGTCGACCAGCTGGTCGAAAAAGCGTTGGTAAAGCGGGTTGATCATATCTACGAACTCGATGAAGAGAAATTGAGCAGGGTCGACCGGATGGGAAAAAAGAGTATTGCCAACCTCCTAGGCGGGATCGCAGCGAGCAAGAAACAACCTCTCTGGAGGCTGATCTTCGG
>JAFAKL010000059.1 GCA_019235445.1 Verrucomicrobiota bacterium
ATTAAGCATCGCCGCTCCGTCTGACAAAAGAAAACAGACCACCGAAGCAATGTCCCCGCACTCGGCGAACCGGCGCAAAGGGATTCGAGCGAGCATGGGTCCGCCCTTGGCAGGATCGCTCCAAGCGCGTTTACCCATCTCTGTTAGAACAACAGTCGGATTCACTGAGTTCACGCGGATCTTGTACTGGCCGAGTTCAACCGCCATTACCGCAGTGAGTTGATCCAATCCTGCCTTGGAGGCGCAGTAGGCTGCGTGATCGTGTAGAGCCTGAAAAGAGGCCATGCTGGACACGTTAACGATCGAGCCGGCTATACCTCGATCGATCATTTGGCTTGCGATGACCCTTGAAACAATCATGACAGCCCGGAGATTGACGGCCATCGTTTTATCCCAGGCTTCGACCGTGGTTTTGAGGAAAGGCTCCAGAATGGCAATTGCAGCATTGTTCACGAGGTGATCGACTTTCCCGGCCTGTTCGGCACCTCGCTGCGCGGCTTCAGGATCGCCCAATTCAGCGACGATCGTTTCGCAGCCGATTTCTTCCTTTAGACTTTGAAGATCTTTTTCGGTTCTGCTGAGAGCAACAACTTGCGCATTGAACCGGTGCAACATGCAGGCGATTTCCCGCCCGATCCCTTTGCCGGCCCCGGTAACGAGGATCCGGCTTTGTTTGAAGTCGAATTGAAAATTCTCCGGGAGTTTCATGGCTAGTGAATCGAGCGCATTTTTTTTGCCGACTCGATCACTTGCTGTTCAAGTTCGGTCGGCAGGTCTTCATAATGACTGAATTCCTCCGTGTGAAGGCCGCGTCCACCGGTCAAGGAGCGAAGCTGACTGGCATAGCGGTAGAGCTCCCTTGCTGGCGCCAGCGCATGAACAATCTGGAGGCGGCTTCCTGCGTCCAACCCTACCACTCTGCCGCGACGGCTGGACAGATCACCGATCACTTTGCCAACGCAATCTTCTGGGATTCGAATCTCGAGAGAATGGATCGGCTCGAGCAGACAGGGTCGCGCTTTAAGGAATGCCTCCTTGAACGCCCAATAGCCGGCCACCTGGAAAGAGATATCGTTCGAATCCACCGGATGCATTTTCCCATCGTAGAAATTGACGTTCACGTCCACGACACGATAACCGGCCAGTATTCCCTCCGAACACGCATGCTGAACGCCCCGTTCAACCGACGCGACAAAGACCCGATCGACGCATTGACCCGAAAGCGACTCGCTGAAAGTGATGCCGGAATCCCTTGCGGCCGGCGAGATTCGCAGGAGCACTTCCGCGAACTGTCCCGCGCCGCCTGACTGCTTTTTGTGGCGATAATCTGCTTCGGCCTTCGCCTTGATGGTTTCACGAAAGCGCACCCGTGGCTCGATCAGATCAACGTGGACATTGAATCGGCGGCGAAGCCGCTCCGCTACAACGTCAAGATGGAGTTCGCCCTGCGCAGCAACGATCGTTTGCCGGAGTTCCGGGTCCGCCAGGAACTGAAAGGCGGGATCCTCAGCATGTAAGGTGGCAAGCCCGGCCGCTATTTTATCTTCCTCGCCCTTGGCTCTGGGCTGCAGGGCTGCATGAAGAGAAGGCTTTGGATACTCAGGTACCGGAAGTTTTACCGGGCGACTCGGCAGGCATAAGGTGTTTCCGGTGTGGGTGTCTTTAAGCTTAACGGCGGCGCCGATGTCACCGGAGTTCAATTCACCCACCGCAACGCGGTCGCGGCCATTCAACAGGTAGATTTGCCCGATGCGCTCAGTGATACCTCGAGTGCTGTTGTACAGTTCCATCCCGGTTCTCACGGTTCCGGAATAGACCTTGAAAAACGAGAGCTCGCCGAAGTGCTCTTCGTTCATTGTTTTGAAAACCTGCACCACCGGTTCGGAACTTGTCAGCGCGATTTCGGCTTTCCTGCCGTTTCCATCAAACGCGGTCACTTTCTCCCGGTCAACCGGCGAGGAACCGTATTTGGCTATGAAATCCATCAAACGAGCAACGCCGACATCGGTTTCGGCCGAGATGCAGAAGAGGGGGATAAAATGCTGGCTTTGGACGGCCGCATGGATTCCATTTCGAAATTCTTCTTCGGATAGTCCGCCCTGGTCGAAGAACTTCGTCAGCAACGTGTCGTCTGACTCAGCGATCAGTTCAATTAGCTCCCGATGAAGTTGGAGGACGCGATCTTTCCAAGCGCCACTGGCGGGTTGCTCGGTGTAACGGCCTCGACCGGTTGTCTCGTAGGTGACAATGTCGTTGCGGAGCACGTCCAGGATCTGGTTGAAGTCTGGGCCGGGATTCACCGGAATATTGAGAGGAAACACTCGGGGGCCAAAGTGCATGCGAGCGGCGCCAATGGCTCCGTCAAAATCCGCATTCTGTTTGTCCATCGCATTGACCACGAGGATCTTCGGGATGCCATAATGATCCGCGAAATTAGCCACGCGTTCGGTGCCGACGCCGATGCCGTGTTGGGCGTGGACAGTCACCAAAGCAAAATCGGCAACGTGCAAGGCCGCCAGCGTCTCGCTCATGAAGTCGAGGTAGCCCGGCGTGTCCATGATGTTAAATTTCTTTTCCATCCACGTGGCATGGAGCAGAGAGGTTTGCGTTGAAATTTGTCGCTGCTTCTCGCTCACGTGATAGTCGGAAACGGTGGTGCCGTCCGCGATCCGTCCCATGCGGTTGATCGTGCCACTGCATGCCAGCATCGCTTCGCTCAGAACTGTTTTTCCCGACGATGCATGGCCGACGATGGCAAAGTTGCGGATATCCGCAGAACGATGGTTTGCCATGGACAGCAGGATGAGCCGGAATTGGCCTGCATGCAAGCTTTGGGACACAAAAGGTTGAATCGCCAAAGGCAGCGTAAGCGAAGCGCCCCGCTTCTGCCGCCTCTGAGCCGCGCGAACCCTGGCGATTCAATTGTGAGTGAGAACCTCCTCGTCCTATTTCCGCAGGATTCCCGGCGAGTGCCGGACGTTTGATACAGTTTTGCCGACAACATTGTGCAAACCGTCCAGCAATAAGAATGAGGATCTTTCCAGTATTCCTTGATGATTTCGCGATGTCGACCGGTTGGACCTCTGTTAATCCTTGAAGATGTGTCGCACAAACCGGTAGAGAGCCGGACGCCAGACATCCATGCTGTGAATCCCGCCTGGCACCAGCTCGAAGGTATAATGAATGTGCAACTCGTCCAACTCACCCTGGGAAAAGCCTGCGATCGCATGTCCGCGTGAATCTTGTCGAACGTAATAGTGCATCTCCAGAAGGGAATGATGCCACGGAAGAGCTCTCGATCTTCGACCTCGGCGTTTCTGCTAAAGGAGCCCTTCAGCATATCTGCGGGAGGAGCATATCTGCGGGAGGAACGACATCAGGGTTGAAGGCCTCGGTATCTGGGACAACATCGATCTCGGCCGCAAACCAAATCAGGACGCCTTCGATCTCGGGTCTTGGTTCATTTTGAGCAGCACAGCCAGCTAAGCGGAACTACAAATCCTGTGCAGGTGTCGTTTGGCATCGGCGATAACGCTGGATCTCGGTCAAAGCCGTCTTGACCGGATCAAAAAGCCTAGAATGGATGGACAGACGATTGGCACTAACCCTGACTCAAGCCCGCGATCGACTTTGCTACCTGCTCGACTCGTCATTGACCACGACCTCTGAGGTAGATGTTAGGCGCTCACGAATGAGATTGGAACATGTCGCCGACTAAAGCAAATTGAAAGGAGGCTCAGGGGATAAGACCAACCGATCTGTCGCTCCGTTTATAATCTGACATATTTTAGAAAAGTAAATTGCTGCCCTTATGAGCATGCGTCATTTTTCAGCAAGATGTCTGCTAATCCCAAGCTTGTTTCTGGCCTTAAATACGGATTTCTCCTTTGGGAACGATGCGATTTACCCACCTGCGTCTGACGCGAAAGCGGCAATTGATTTTGATAGCACCGGCTTTCTGATCAATGACCGAAGAAGGGTCATCATGTCAGGTTCCATTCATTATCCCCGTGTTCCGCATGAGCTGTGGACGGATCGCTTACTACGTTTGAAACGCGGTAATTTTAATACCGTTCAAACCTACGCGTTTTGGAATTACAGCGAGCCCAGAAAAAATCAGTGCAGTTTTATCGGGGACAGCGACATCGGCGAATTTCTCTTCATGGCGCAGAGATTGGGATTGTATGCCACGGTACGGCCCGGACCCTACGTTTGCGCAGAGTGGGATTTCGGAGGTTTCCCGCTGTGGTTAAAATTTGAGGGAGAAGCCATTGTGCGTACTGCTGACCCTGCCTACCTCACGTTGAATGATCATTGGTACAGGAAAATCATACCTCTGATCGCTCAACATCAAATTAATCACGGCGGAAATGTCATCCTGGTGCAACTGGAAAACGAGCACCCCGACGGCTGGGGAGTAGTCGAAGGCAATACTTATTTTAAGCACCTTCACGATGAGGCAGTTCGACTCGGCCTGGAGGTGCCCCACTTCATGAGCGGTTTGAATCATGGACACAACCCGGAACCTGGAAATATCGATCCAGGGGAACGGCAGAATCCATGGATGACTACTGAATTCTGGGCTGGGTGGTTCGATGTTTACAGGACTCTGCCCGCCAACAGAGATCGGGAAGTTGATCAAACCCAATGGGCTATCCTTGCGCACGGTGGTGGCGGCTACAACTTCTACATGATTCATGGGGGCACTAACTTTGGGTCGTGGAATGATGAGGAAACCGGAGCCAGCTACGATTACGGGGCGGCGATAGGGCAGGCCGGCGATCTGCGCCCGATGTACTATAAGATGAAAAGGGCAAATCAAATCGGCCAGAGCTTTCCCAGTATTCTAGTCCACAGCACAAGTGCCTTGAACGCTTACCGGGATTTTGTCAGCGGGTCAGGAATTGAGGTCCTGGGAGCCCGGAAGAGCGATGCCGGGACGCTCGTGTTTATTCGCAATGCTAAATCCGAGGAAGGTACCGCGATCTTCAAATCTGGGGAAACATTAGATGTTTCCCGCGGCGGAACCTATCCTATTCCACAAAATTTGAGCTTGGGCGAGAACGTTGAGATTGTAGATTCGACCGTGCCGATTCTAGGGACCGCTCGCAATGACCAGGTGAACACGGTGATCGTCTACGGACATGCGGGAAAGACCGGACGGCTCACGTTTTCAGGAGATTTTACGTCGGTAGCAACTACCAGAGGCATGAATGTGAGTTCATGCAAAAGCGGTACAATTGACCTCAAGATTGAATTTCCTGACCAAGGAGTGGATGAATGTCAACTAAATCACGCGGCGCGCTCCTTCCGTATTCTGGCCATCAACGAGGATCTATCCCTCTATACCTGGATTTTGGGCGAGGAGGATAAGCAATATGTCGTTTGTGGTCCAGCCTTCGTGCAGGATTTGCAAGAGGCAAACGGAAAAATGTCCTTAAAAATCGAGCGTCCATACGGACAGGTTTCTTGCGGGCAGGTCGCAGTCTATGGCGCCCGGTCGAAAAGCTGGCATTTAGCTGTTCGTGCGAATCCGGCGGTATGTTCGGAACCTGCTCCGACCCTCAGCGCATGGCAGATGGCGATCGCCAAGGAGCAGATTCCCCATTTTGACGATTCGACGTGGTTACAAACCTCTGATCCCCAGCAAATGGGAACCGATGGTGATTATGGCGCTTTTGCCTGGTATCGAACGGTGATGGACATTTCGCATGGAGGTAGTGGAACGCTCCATCTCCATGGTTCGGACGAGGTGCGAGTCTACGTCAATGGAAGATATTTCAGAGGAGATCAAAATGTTGTTGCTGATTTCGCCGACGGCAAAAACACAATTGCCGTCCTCGTCTCGCATCGGGGGCGCTATAAGCAGCTCGGATATGTAGGATCCTTGAAGCTGAGAGCAGAAAAGGGCCTCTACGGACCTGTTACCCTGGACATTCAGGGGCAGCATCTCGACGTGAAGGGATGGTGCATGCGCGGAGGTTTAGGCGACCTGGCTCAGATTACCTCCTGGGGCGATCCGGGAGCGACTCAGGAGCTGCCGGTTTTCTATCATGCTACTTTTTCCACGAAACCTCCGGGCGAAATTGGAGCTCATCCTATTCTGCGAGTCAAGTTTGCTGGCCTGGGCCGTGGTACCATGTGGATTAACGGCCACAATCTGGGACAATACCCGGAAAAAATCGATGTGGATGGTCTTTATATTCCTGAGTGCTGGCTCAAAGAGGGCTCAAATGATTTGCTGGTTTTCGATACGCACGGGGCTAACCCTTCCCAGATTCAACTGGAGATTGAAAAAGAAGCTAGTCGCGAAGTGATTCGTGTTTCTGAACCTGTCGACCCAAAAACTCCGATGGCAACAACCCCAGAGTAGCGCCGTCCGGGATCTTGAAGTCAATGGAACCCTTGCGCCCAGATATCGATCAGACTTTTTTAAGAGTTGTCCTGAACCGATTGTTCAATCAGCCAATTTCTGGGTGAACATGCCGTAGTCCTGAGGCTGCTCTGCTCGTTTTTTGGAACCTGCCGGCGGCGCTTCTTGCGAGAACTCTCGAGCGGCATGGAAACGATTTTCGATCTGCTGCTAGGCTATTTTTCAGTCCCTTTGCTGTTGCTGCGGCAATGGTAATCAAAGGATGTTTTCGCATCAAAATGCGAACCCAAAACGTGTTAAAGGACATGACTCAGCTCTTGCGGCCGCTCCGCGATCTTTGCAAGTACTTTAGAGCCGCGTTCGCTGCATGGAACCCGCACATTCCGTGGACGCCAGCGCCGGGAGGAGTTGATGACGAGCAAAGGAACGTCCCTTTAATTGGTGTGCAATACGGCACGGAGCTGAAAATCGGTCGAGCAACCATTTGCCACAAATTGTTGGCTCCGCCGCTGATAGATCCTCCGATCAAGTTCGGATTCTTCCTTTCAAGCTCAGCCGCTGAAGTAGCGCGGCGAACTAGCACGCGCTCGTGAAATCCAGGCGCGAAGCGAGCAATCTGCCGCTCGATGCGTTCGGTCATATCGAAAAACGAGCCATTGGGAACATGACAATAAACCCACGCTACGTGCTGGCCTTCCGGCGCGCGTCCCCGATCAAATAATGTAGGTTGCGAAAGCAATAAGAACGGTCGATCGGGGCATTTGCCTTGAGCAACTTCATTTTCTGCCTCCGCGATTTCGTCGAAAGTTCCTCCAACGTGAACCGTTCCAGCCCGCTGGCAAACTTCGTGAATCCAAGGAAGTGGCCCATCTAAGGCATAATCGATCTTGAAAATACCCG
>JAFAKL010000168.1 GCA_019235445.1 Verrucomicrobiota bacterium
GAACTTTTCAAGAGGAGTATCTGGCGTTTCTAAAAGCGCACGACGTAAAGTTCGACGAAAAATATCTCTGGGACTAGTGTACTGTCGCCGAAATAACATGCCATTCGTTGCGATCAAAATGGGCCGCCGGCAAGGCGGTCTGAGCCGGACTGGCGTTAAAGGGCGCACATCTCAATCCATACGTAACCCACGAGCAACGCAGCCGCCGACCCATTTTCATGGCAACCCTCTGGGCGGCGGCCAGTTGGCTGTTTTTCCGCGTTGCTCGCTCCTCACGTATAGATTGAGATATGCTCGTCGCTCGCGCCTTGAAAAGCAGCCAACTGACCTGCGGCGAATGGCATGCTATTTCGGCGACAGTACACCAATTAGCGAATGCCAGGATCAAGATCTTTCTTAAAACCCTCGCTGAACTGGCTTCTGCTTTTCGTTCCTATAGCCATCGTTCTGCGCGTCCGGCCGCAGCTTGGGAATGAGACTGCGTTGTTCATCTGCTCCTGTTTGGCGATCGTTCCTTTGGCCGGTTGGATGGGCCGGGCGACGGAGGAACTCGGAGAACATCTGGGTCACGGCATCGGAGGATTGTTGAATGCGACTTTTGGCAACGCCGCGGAGTTGATTATCGCGTTGATGGCGCTCTCGAAAGGGTTGACGGGCGTAGTGAAAGCATCCATCACAGGATCGATCATCGGCAATATCCTCCTCGTCATGGGAGCTTCGATTCTTGGGGGTGGCCTGAAATATGCAGAGCAGCGGTTTAACAGAACCGCTGCCCGCGCCTCGGCGACGACGCTGACATTAGCCGCTGTTGCGCTCACTATTCCCACTGTCTTTCATGTGACCGTTGCCGGCCATTCCGCCAAGTGGAGCAAGGAGACAGAACAAAAGTTGTCGCTCGCTATCGCGGTCGTTCTTTTTGCGACTTACGCCTGCGTCCTCGGCTTCGAGTTGATCACTCACAAACAGCTTTATGCTGGGGCCTCGCACCGCGATGGCGAAGAGGGCGAAGAAGAAGCAGGTGGTTGGTCCGTTTCAAAGTCGCTTCTTGTCCTGGTCGTGGCTACAGCCCTGGTCGTGATAATGTCCGAGTTTCTCGTCAGCGCGGTGGAAGCCGCCCGAGAGGCGCTGGGCCTTACCGAACTGTTCATCGGGGTGATCGTGCTGGCGGTGATCGGCAATGCCGCCGAGCATTCGACGGCAGTGATAATGGCGATGAAAAACAAGATGAGTCTCAGCCTCGGAATTGCCGTCGGGTCCAGCTTGCAGATCGCGCTCTTCGTCGCCCCAGTCCTTGTCTTTTGTTCGTATCCTTTCGGCACTCCGATGAATCTGGAGTTTACTCTTCCCGAGGTCGCGGCGGTGATTACCGCCGTACAATTGATCTTCCAGATCAGCGGTGACGGTGAAACAAATTGGCTCGAGGGTGTGCAGCTATTGTCCGTCTATCTTATCCTCGGAATTTTGTTCTTCTACCTCCCGGAAAGAGTCTAGTGTCCTGGCGCCGAAATAGTAGCATTCAGGAATGCTCGAACATTTCCTTTCGCTGAAGGAACATCAAACCTCTGTGTCCCAGGAAGTAGTCGCAGGTCTGACTACATTTGCGGCGATGGCCTACATCCTCGCCGTAAACCCGGGCATCCTTTCCACCACTGGCATGGATAAGGGGGCTTTAATTACGGCCACGGCGGTGGCTTCAGGGGTCATGACAATGGTGATGGCGCTGGCAACCAATTATCCGATCGCGCTGGCGCCGGGAATGGGGTTGAACGCTTTTTTCGCGTTCACCGTTTGCGGAGCGAAGGGAATTCCGTGGCAAGCCGCTCTTGGACTGGTGTTCTATAGCGGCCTGATATTTTTTGCTCTCTCCGTCACGGGTCTACGGAAGAGGATCGTTGAAGCAATCCCGATCGAGCTGAAGTTAGCCATCACTGCCGGGATCGGTTTCTTCATCGCTTTTATAGGGCTCAAGAACGGCGATGTGGTGGTGGCGAACCCAGCGACTTTTGTCGCACTGGGCGATCTCTCGAAGCCAGGGCCACTCCTGGTCGTCGCCGGGATTATCGCCACGGCGATTCTCGTAGCACGCAAGACTCCTGGGGCGATCGTTCTGGTGATTTTGGCTCTTACCTTGGTTGGGTTGATCGTCCCTGCACCCGATGGAAAGGGAATGGTTACGGCAATGCCAAACGGTATCGTCAATCTGCCTGCGTCCTTAACGCCTACCTTCCTCAAATTGGACCTCAGCTATTTTTTTAAACATTTTCTTAGTACGCTGCCGGTCGTGCTCGCCATTTTATTTGTCGTCCTTTTTGATAACATGGGAACCCTGATTGGAGTTTCGAAACGCGCTGGGTTGCTCGACAAGAAAGGCAACTTACCGAAGATCGGCCGGGCGCTGATGGCGGACGCCGGCGCGGCTATGTTTGGTTCTTCCCTTGGGACCTCCACCGTCACAAGCTATATCGAGAGCGCTGCCGGGGTCGAGGCCGGAGGACGAACCGGATTAACAGTGATTGTTACGGCTCTCTGTTTCATTCTGGCCTTGTTTTTCACGCCCCTGATTTCGATCATTCCCGCGCTTGCCACGGCACCCGCCTTGGTGATCGTAGGCGCTTTTATGATGCAAGGCCTCGCGGAACTTGAGCTGAGGGATTTTGAAAAGGCAGCTCCGGCGTTTGTCACCATTCTGGCGATGCCGCTCGCTTTCAGTATCAGTGAAGGGATCGCCTTCGGCTTGCTGACCTATGTCGGCCTGAAAGTCGGGACCGGAAAGTGCAAAG
>JAFAKL010000280.1 GCA_019235445.1 Verrucomicrobiota bacterium
CCATTCCATGGCATGAACGCCACCAACACATTGCGGCCAAGCGCCAACTCGCCCGCCTCCGTGTTCGGTCCGTCCGCAATGACCTGTCCCGCCGCGATCCGTTGACCCTTCCGGACGATCGGCTTCTGATTAATGCAGGTCCCGGCGTTTGAACGCATGAACTTCCGCAGTTCGTAGACGTGCAATCCTTCATCCGGCCGGCTCACCAGCTTCCTTTTCGGTTCGGGTGATTTTCCGTCCTTGGTGATGACAATCTGCTCCGCCGTGACGGAGGAGACTACTCCTTCTGCTTCAGCCACAATAACCGCCTTGGAATCGCGTGCGACCTTGCCTTCAAGGCCGGTTCCGACCAAAGGCGACTCAGAGCGAATCAGCGGCACCCCCTGACGCTGCATGTTCGAGCCCATCAGCGCCCGGTTCGCATCGTCGTGTTCGAGGAACGGGATCAGCCCGGCCGCAACCGACACCAACTGCTTCGGTGAGATATCCATGTAGTGGATTTTGCCCGGCTCCACTTCCAGAAAGTCGCCTCGATAACGGCAGGAAACCTTTTCGTCCGTAAAATTCCCTTTCTCATCGATCGGCGCGTTCGCCTGAGCCACGAGATAGTTCTCTTCCCGATCGGCCGTCAGATAATCAATCTGCGTCGTGACACGGTCATTATCGACCCGGCGATACGGAGTCTCGATAAAGCCGAACTCGTTGATCCGGGCAAAGGTGCTCATCGAACTGATGAGACCGATGTTGGGACCCTCCGGCGTTTCGATGGGACAAATCCGGCCATAGTGGGACGGATGCACGTCGCGGACTTCAAATCCTGCGCGGTCTCTGCTCAGCCCTCCTGGTCCAAGAGCGGATAAACGCCGTTTGTGCGTCAGTTCCGCGAGAGGATTGGTCTGATCCATGAATTGGCTCAACTGTGACCGGCCGAAGAAATCGCGAATCACGGCACTGAGCGCCTTGGGATTGATCAGCTTCTGGGGCGTCATCCCATCGATGTTCACATCGAACAAGGTCATCCGTTCTTTAACCAGACGTTCGGTGCGCGCTAAGCCTACCCGGCACTGATTGGCCAGTAACTCGCCCACGGTCCGGACTCTGCGGCTGCCGAGATGGTCTATGTCATCCAGGATCCCCTCGCCCTTTCGCAAGGTGATCAGGTACTTCATCGCTCCGATAAAGTCCTCCTTGGTCAATGTTCGCTCGGCCAGGTCGACGTCAATGCCAAGCTTCTGATTGATCTTGTACCGGCCAACCCGGCCAAGGTCGTATTTCTTTGGATCAAAAAACAAGCGCTTCAGTAGTCCCCGAGCGTTTGCGACGGTCGGAGGATCGCCGGGGCGCAAGCGGCGGTAAATGTCCTTGAGCGCTTCTTCCTCGTCGTGCGCGGGATCCTTTTTGATCGACTTGATGATGGTATCGTCGTCCTTGGTATCAACGACGCCTACTTCGGTGATGCCGAGCGTCAGGATCTGCTGGATCGTTGCCTTGGTTAATGGCTCGAACGCACGCGCTATCGTGATTTCCCCGTCGCGCACATCCTGGATCAGAACCCGGGTGTTAAGCTCATCTTCCTCAACTTCTTTGGTTAGATCGAGTTTTTCAATGTTATAAAAGATCTTGATAATATCGCCGTCGCTGCCAAAGCCGATCGAGCGCAGGAAGGTCGTGGCCAGGAACTTTCGACGACGTTTCCGCCGATCGAGATAAATATAGAGCAGGTCGTTGGTATCAAACTGCACTTCCAGCCAGGAGCCGCGGTCGGGTATAATGCGAAAGCTGTAAAGGACCTTCCCGTTCAGATGAATCGAGGATTCAAACGCGATTCCGGGGGACCGATGCAGCTGACTAACCACCACGCGCTCCGCGCCGTTGATAACGAAGGTCCCTTGGGGCGTCATGAGCGGAATCTCGCCCATGTAGACTTTCTCTTCTTTGGTGCCCTTGTCGTCCCGGAGCTGGAAAGTCACATGCAACGGCGCGCTGAATGTCTGGCCCTCCCGCTGACATTCCAAGGCAGACATTTTGGGTTCACCGATGTCGTAACTGACAAAATCCAAGACCACCTTATCGTCGTAGCTCTGGATCGGAAATACCTCTCTGAAGACGGCCTGCAAGCCGACATTCTTTCGCCTGCCCGGGGAAACATCTTTTTGCAGAAACTCCACATACGAATTGAGCTGGACTTCAATCAGATTCGGGGGCTCAATCGCTTCCTTGATTTTTCCGAAGTAAATACGCTCTGACATACGCTGACGTGATCGCTAGCTAACCAACAGGGCGAAGTCTTCGCCCCGCCACAACTCTAGCGGCTTGGTGAAGGTTTCAAAAACAAAGGGGAAGACAAATAGCCCCATGCACTTGGCTTGTCAAATCCGCCAAGCTGATGGAGCGACCCGATTGTTTTCTCTTTTAACTTACGAGCGATATCTCGATGTTCCCGCGGTTAACGGAGGAAAACAATACGCAAAGACGGAAACTCTGCAAGTACTTTTACCGCCGCTTAAAGAACTATTTACTGTCGCCAGCAAGTTGCGGGACGCTTGCCTGTGCACGAGCGTCCCGCTACTCGATTATGTGATCTCGACCTTTGCGCCGGCGGCTTCGATCTTCTTTTTCATATCTTCCGCCTCCTGTTTGGTAACACCCTCTTTGACCGGCTTCGGAGCGCCTTCCACCAGAGCCTTGGCCTCAGCCAGCCCAAGCCCCGGAACCGACGCGCGGACTTCTTTGATCACCGCGATCTTGTTGGGTCCAATTTCTTTCAGGATGACGTCGAACGCCGTTTTCTCTTCCACGGCCGGAGCAGCCGCTCCGCCCGCGCCTGCCGCAGGTGCCGCTGCCACCGCCACCGGAGCCGCTGCGCTGACCCCCCATTTCTCCTCAAGTTTTTTTACCAGATCTGCGATTTCCAGAACGGTAAGGGCGCTGAGTTGCTCAACTATCTGATTTGTGTCTGCCATTTTTACTTCCTTTCGGTATCGTCGCGCCCCGAAGCCTCAGGGCATTTAAGAATCCGCAGCCGCGGACCCCG
The DNA here is from genome assembly GCA_019235445.1 of Verrucomicrobiota bacterium. Lineage (GTDB taxonomy): Bacteria > Verrucomicrobiota > Verrucomicrobiia > Chthoniobacterales > JAFAMB01 > JAFAMB01. Next base: position 3,035 of record JAFAKL010000280.1, read on the forward strand.
ACGAGGAACCATTTTTTTTCTTTGCTCGCGACGTGTGGCTTCTACCACGTCACTAAATTCTCGTTCTCGTCTTCGTTCTCGTCCTCGAAACCCGGAAGCAAAACCGGTTCAACCTTCTAACGCGTTCACCATCGAGGACGAGAAGGAGAACGTGAACGAGGACGATTTATGCGCTTTCCTGACCGCCGCCCGCGCCTGCACTCTCCTTGTCTACCCTTGCCTTCAGCAACCGGGCCAGCGACGCGCCTGGTTCGCTGAGCAATACTACCAATTTTTGCAACGGAGATTTGAGAACTCCCAAGAGTTGTGACTGAAGAATTTCCTTGGGCGGCAGATCTGCGAGGTCCCGTATTTGCTCCTTTGAGATAATCAGCTTATCCAAAACTCCGAGCTTGACGGCCGGCTTTTGGAATTCGGTTGAAAAGCCCTTCAGAATTTTAGCGGCTGCGCAGACATCGCTTTCTCCGGTCACAATCGCGGTCTGACCGTGGAGATTATCTGCTAAGTCCGGATATCCGACCTCTGCTGCCGCCCTGCGCAGAAACGTATTCTTAACGACTCTGCATTGGGCGCCGGCGCCGGCTAACCGTGACCGGAGCTCGGAAAACTGAAGCACATTCATCCCCGTGTACTCGGTTATAATCAAAAACGGGGATTTGCTCAATTTCGTGGAGAGATCTTCAACGATAGTAGCTTTTTCAGGTCTCATTTCTGCTAATCCCTCCCTCTATCTCAGGAATGGCGTGGCATCGACTTGCAACCCGGGACTCATTGTTGCGCTGATAGTGATGTTATGAACGAACTTGCCCTTGGCCGATGGGGGCCGCGCCTTTACTACGGCCTCGATCACCGCAGAACCGTTTTCAAGCAGTGCTTTGGGTTGAAAAGAAACTTTTCCCATGGGCACGGCAACGTTGCCGTTTTTGTCGAGCTTGAATTCCACCCGCCCTGCTTTCACTTCCCGGACAGCCTTTCCGGTGTCCTCTGTCACGGTGCCCGTTTTCGGATTTGGCATCAAGCCTCTGGGACCTAGAATTTTGCCCAGCTTGCGCACCTCTGCCATAGCGGCAGGCGTTGCGATTGCTACATCGAAATCCTGGAAACCTTCCTGGCATTTCTTGATCAGATCTTCGAATCCGACGTATTCGGCGCCAGCCTCCCTGGCTGCTTGCGCTGCCTGGCCCTGTGCAAAGACGAGCACACGGACCAGCTTGCCACTTCCGTTGGGTAAGGGACAGGTCCCGCGAACCATCTGGTCGGACTGCCGCGGATCCACCCCCAGTCTGAACGACAGGGTGACGGTTTGATCGAACTTGGGAGGGGGGAGCGTTTTCAGCTTGTCCACCGCCTCCTCCAGAGAATAAGTCTTCGCGGGCCCGATCAGATCGAGGCAAGCGCGATAACGTTTACTGCGATTTGCTAATTTCATTTTTATTTGCAGTCATTGGCGGGCTTACCAGCCCTCCTGCTATTTAACTAATCATCATTGTGAGCGGAAGGCGTTGCGCGCGGGCCTGCAGCCAAAGGCTTATTTTTTACCCATCGTGAGGCAAGACTTGTGTGCGGGCCCTGCGCACGATTCTATTCTTCCACTTCGATTCCCATCTGGCGAGCTGTCCCAACCAAGGTGCGGTAGGCGGCCTCTTCCGAACGAGCATTCATATCTTTCATTTTCAATTTCACTATATCCATCACCTGACTCTTCGTTAATTTGGCCACCTTCGCTTTATTTGGCTCTTTCGAGCCCGCTGCTATATTGGCGGCCTTTTTTAGCAGCATCGATGCCGGGGGCGCTTTGGTGATGAAGGTAAAACTCTTGTCTTTGTAGACGGTAATAACGACGGGGAGGAGATCCCCGACCTGTTTCTGTGTGGCGGCATTAAATTCTTTGCAGAAGGCCATGATGTTGACCCCATTCTGACCGAGAGCGGGACCGACGGGAGGGGCCGGATTGGCTTGGCCTGCCGGAATCTGGAGCTTGATGGTTGCGACCACTTCTTTCGCCATATGGTTTTACTTCGTGATTCCGGTTGAACGGCTATCCTCTTTCCACCTGCCAATATTCCAGTTCGACCGGAGTCGACCGCCCGAAAATGCTCACCGAAACGCGTAATTTTCCGCGATCAGGATCAATCTCTTCGACCACTCCACTCTGGTTCTGAAAAGGGCCATCCGCAACCTTCACCGTCTCTCCGACCTCAAAGCTGACCTTGGGCTTAACCTTGTCTTCCAATTGCCGGATCTGCGCCAGCATGCTCTCGACCTCCTGCGGCCGCATCGGCACCGGTCGATCTTTGGTTCCGGCAAACCCGAGCACTCCAGGGGTTTCGCGAATAAAATACCAAGTCCGCTCGACCAGTTGGTTCTGCTTGTCGAGGAGATACATATTAACGATCAGGTAGCCGGGGAAAAATTTTCGAGTTGTTTCGGTTCGTTTGCCCCGTTTAATTTCCGAAACTCGCTCCGTGGGAATCAAGACCTCGTAGACAAGATCTCCCATTTCCTCAGTCTTAATTCGCCTCGTTAGATTATCGTAGACTTTCTGTTCCTGCCCGGAGAGCACATGAACGACGAACCACTGGCTTTTATCGATTTCACTCATAGAGAGCCATCTAGACTCACGGCACCAACAACTTCACGAGATTGACCATGACCAGATCCCAAAACGCTATATACCCGCTCAAGAGCAACATTGCGACGACCACGACCGCCGTCGAATCGATGAGTTCGCGATATTTCCGGACACCCTTTTCTTTCGGATCCCAAGGCCAGCTGCATTTCTCCAGCTCTGACCTTACCTCAGTTAAAAATCCCTTCACGCGACCTAACATAATATCTCAGCCGGGAACTTAGCCAGGCTCGCCTCATCTTTGCACGGCAGCGCCACGATCCGATCAGTCTCCCAAGAACAGGTCAGGAGGGACTCGAACCCCCAACCGGCGGTTTTGGAGACCGCTGCTCTACCAATTGAGCTACTGACCTATTTTTGATCATTTCAAAAAAAGAGGGGTCCGGCGTCCGCCGGACTACCTCCTCCGCAACAAATCTTCTCGATGCTCTGATCTAATCTAGTCAAGGATATCGGCGACACGGCCCGCGCCAACCGTTCGGCCGCCCTCGCGAATAGCAAAGCGGATTGTTCTCTCCATGGCAATCGGGGTAATCAGGTCTACTTCGATTGAGACGTTGTCACCCGGCATCACCATCTCCACGCCATCCGGCAGTTTTACAGTTCCGGTCACGTCCGTAGTGCGGAAATAAAATTGCGGGCGGTAATTGGTGAAGAATGGAGTGTGCCGGCCACCTTCTTCTTTGCTCAGGACGTACACTTCCGCCTTAAACTTTTTATGAGGATGGATGGTCCCCGGTTTCGCCACCACCTGCCCTCGTTCCACATCTTCCTTCTTTATGCCGCGCAGCAAAACACCGACATTGTCACCGGCGCGCGCTTCGTCGAGGAGTTTGCGGAACATTTCAATATCAGTGACGGTCGTTTTGGCTGTTGGGCGTATTCCGACGATCTCAACTTCTTCCATCTTTTTGAGAACACCGCGCTCTACTCGGCCGGTCACCACGGTGCCGCGACCTTCAATGTTGAACACATCCTCGATCGGCATGAGAAATGGCTGATCGATGGGGCGTTCCGGAAGCGGGATATACTCATCGACGGCCGACATCAACTGGTGGATGGCGTCTTTTGATTTCGGATCACCTTCCAATGCTTTCAACGCGCTCCCTTTGACAATCGGAATCGTGTCACCCGGGAATTCATATTGCGAGAGGAGATCGCGTACTTCCATTTCGACAAGGTCCAGAAGCTCTGCGTCATCCACCATGTCGCACTTATTCAGGAATACCACGATCGAAGGCACTCCCACCTGGCGGGCCAGCAGAATGTGTTCACGAGTCTGCGGCATTGGCCCATCGGCAGCCGAAACGACAAGAATGGCTCCATCCATCTGAGCGGCGCCGGTAATCATATTCTTGACGTAGTCAGCATGGCCCGGGCAATCCACGTGGGCATAGTGCCGTTTTTCAGTTGAATATTCCACATGCGCGGTATTGATGGTGATTCCGCGCTCTTTTTCTTCAGGAGCGTTATCAATCTGGTCGTATCGCGTCGCCTGCGCCATGCCCTTTTCGGCCAGAACCGTCGTGATAGCGGCCGTCAACGTGGTCTTTCCATGGTCGACGTGGCCAATGGTGCCTACGTTCACGTGCGGTTTGGATCTTTCGAATTTATCCTTAGCCATTTAAGGTCTCCTTTTCGTCTTGCTACTGATCTCTTTACTTCAAGTCGTCTGAATACTCACCGGGACATGGAGCCCATGACCGGGATTGAACCGGTGACCTCGTCCTTACCAAGGACGTGCTCTACCAACTGAGCTACATGGGCAGGTGCCGTTTTTTCGGCCAACTGACAAAGTTCTCAAGACTGACCGAATCGCGCCGTCGGATATTGAAATCAAGAAGCATCGGTCCCTAGTCTTTAAGTCCCTCTAGACTAGAGCCATTAAGCTTGCTGCTCAAGGTCCGCCAAGCGAGCGGGAAACTTAACAAAGAGCGCCACCCCGTCAACAGGATTCTTTGGACACGCCATGGGCGATTTTACCGTCCTCTGCAGGGAGAAAGGGGCCCATCCACCTGCTCCGTCCCGGGGGTCGCGGCGTCGCCGGCCCGGCGAGGACCGGCACAGAGCGGCTATCCGTCCGGGATCACCTCCACGCCGGCCTTGCGAGGATGAAATGCTGGCGGCCCTTCTTCCCCAAGGGCGGAAGATCTCTCCTCGAGCGCAACCGGGTCTGGTGCATGGGGTTCGGCGACGCGTCGTATCGCTTTGGCATGGCCGGTGGCTGTTTCTATATCCACCAAAATCCCGTGTATAGTCACTCCCCCTTTAGCCACTGGAAAACTGGCCGGCATACTGGTCACAAAACGCTGAATGATCGGCAGGATCTCGCGACCCAGGACAGATTCGTCCGGCCCGCACATGCCCGCATCGCAAATAAACGCCGTTCCTCCCGGGAAAATCTGGTCGTCGGCGGTTTGCACGTGGGTGTGCGTGCCGGCCACCGCCGACACCTTTCCATCCAGAAACCGCCCGAGCGCAATTTTCTCGCTCGTGGTTTCGGCATGGACATCCACAAAAATCACGTGCGTCTCGGCCCGCATGCGACGCACTTCCTCTTCAATATGGTGAAAGGGATTTTCCAGACTCGGCTGCATGAATGTCCTGCCTTGTACGTTAATCACTCCGACTTTGCCCTTGGCAGTCTCCAAAACAATTGAACCTTTTCCAGGTGTGCCGAGGGGATAATTGATGGGACGCAACAGCCGCGGTTCGGTTTGGATGTAGGAATTTACCTCTTTCTGATCCCAGATATGGTCCCCGCTCGTGATCACTGCTACCCCTGCCCGCAAAAGGTCGATGGTGATCCGTCCGGTAATTCCACGACCCGCGGCGGCGTTTTCGCCATTGGCGACAACAAAGTCGATCCCCCACCGCTGCCTTAGCCTGGGAACCATTTCGATCACCGCTTTGCGCCCTGGTTCTCCAATGATGTCGCCGAGGAATAAAAGTCGAAGCATTGCCTGCACCCTGATGATTTGTCTTATATAAGTTCTGGCAGGCCCGTAATCAAACGTATCGGCGTGTCGGCGTTCGGCAGAAACGGGTCGGCGGTCGGAGGTGCGGGGAGAAACTAACCGGGATGGGGCGAGTTGAAGAAAAACGTGATGAAGAAGAGAAGAGAAAACATGTGCGGCCTACCCCAACCGACACGCTTCTCCTTCCGCCGAAACGCCGTTAGGCCGGTCCGCCGACACGTTTCTGCCCAACGCCGACACGATCTTACGAACGCCGATTCGCCGATTCGTCGATTCGCCGACACGTTTCTCCTGCTGCTGGTATTGCTTCCTGTCGGCTGTTTTGCCCAGCGGTTGACGCCGCTTTCTAAGGCTCCAGATTGGGGACAGCTCAATGGATTCCAGGAAACAATCACACATGACGAGTTCATCGATCTACTGAGTTCCGTTTACGCGCCGGATGGAGCCGGAGCTCAATGGATTACACTGGAACCGACCCGTGCTCTGATCCGGGAAAATGCTTCCAATCAGTTTGTCCTCAGATTTGCTCCGAGCGCCGAAGCGACCAAGCCGATTCCGCGGTATTGGACCCCGGCAGAGAGTTTAAAGCCCAACAACGAGTTGCCGCTCAGCGATGTCAAAATTGCGATCGATCCCGGTCATTTAGGCGGAGCCTGGGCAAGGATGGAGGAACGCTGGTTCCAAATTGAGAACTCGATTCCGGTGACGGAAGGGGATATGACCTTGCGAGTTGCCCAGATACTTGCTCCACGGCTGCAAAGCCTGGGAGCACAGGTGACCCTGGTCCGATCGGCTCCCGGCCCGGTGACGACGATACGCCCGGAAGAACTTAAAGTTCAGGCTGAAGCTTCGTTGCGCGACCGAGGCATCACAGACATGCTCCGATCCGATTCCCGGCCGGACGATCCGAATCGCGAAGGTTCGATTCCGTGGGAAGCTGAAAGGTTATTTTACCGAGTCGACGAGATTCATGCGCGCGCTAAAATCGTCAATGAGAAAATCAAACCGGACCTGGTCCTCTGCCTGCACTTCAACGCGGAGCCTTGGGGCGATCCAGCCCATCCGGTGCTTGTCTCGGTGAATCATCTCCATTTATTGGCCAATGGGGCTTATAGTCCCAGCGAACTCGGCTTTGATGACGAACGTTTTACGATGTTGGTAAAGCTTCTGACCAGGACCTATGCCCAGGAGTTGAGCTGTTCGGAATCGGTGGCCAGATCCATGGCGAGGATTACCGGTCTGCCGCCCTACCGGTATTCCACTTCGAATGCCAAAAGTGTGGGTGAATCGGGATACGTGTGGGCTCGCAACCTGTTGGCAAACCGTCTCTATCAATGCCCGGTCATCTTTATCGAGGCCTATGTGATGAACAGCCAGGAGTTTTTCGCACGTTTCCAAGCGGGAGAGTATGAAGGCCTGCGCAATTTCGAAGGCGTCATGCGGCCGAATGTTTTCGAAGAATATGCCGAGGGCGTCGCCGACGGCCTGGCCGCCTATTTTCGCGCCGCCCGTCGGTGAGGCTCGGAAATGAAGGGTTGCTTTCTTGCGCTTCGGGATATAACCTCGGTGCTCCGTTGATACGGGCTGTGGCTCAGCTTGGTAGAGCGCCACGTTCGGGACGTGGAAGCCGTGGGTTCAAATCCCACCAGCCCGATTCAGAGTGCAGAACTCAGGAGTCAGAAGTCAGGAGTCAGAATTTCCAGAGGGCGGTACAAGTCCTTCCCTCGCGATTCTGAATTCTGACTCCTGAATTCTGAATCAACTTTTCTTTCCTGGCTCCCATCCGGGGGGAGCCATTTCGAAACGATCGAACTGAAACCCCGGTGCGACTGTACAACCCACCAATGTCCAGGGTCCGAGGCTTCGCGCGGATTGCCACGCACCTGCGGGAACAAAGGCTTGCGGGCGTTCTCCCGAGACCAGTTCAGCCCCCAGGCGCACATTCATGACCTTTTCGCCATCAAGATAAACGGCCAGGGCAAGCGGCGCCCCGGCATACCAGTGCCAGACTTCGACGGAATCGATCCGGTGCCAATGCGAAACTTCCTCGCCGGCCAGTAAAAAATAAATGGCGGTGGAAACAGGCCGGTCGTTGTAACTCATTGAATCCCGAAGAGTCTCGCGATAGTGGCCGCCCTCCGGGTGCGGTTT
>JAFAKL010000402.1 GCA_019235445.1 Verrucomicrobiota bacterium
AGAAGTGATCTGGACGCCCTGGTTGCGGCCGGGCTTTGAGTTGGGGCTGGCACTGCAGCACCTCGTCAAGGAGCATCCGCAGGCGAAGGGCGCAATCCTGGGCCAGCACGGCTTGATCAATTGGGCTAATGACGACAAGCAGTGCTACGAGTTGACCCTCTCGCTGATTGAGAAGGCCGCCGAATACATCGAGGCCAAATACCAGGAGAAGGGCGGGGACGCCAAGGCGTTCGGCGGTCGGAAATACCAGGCGCTGGACGAAGCCGGGCGGCACGAAGCCTTTGCGGCCATCTTGCCCTGGTTGCGCGGGCAGGTCAGCCAGCAAAAGCGCTTTATTGGTACGGTTCAGGACGACGAGAAGATCCTGCGCTTCGTTAATTCACACGACGCGGCTCGTTTGGCCGAGTTGGGGACCAGCTGTCCCGACCATTTCCTGCGCACGAAAATCAAACCCCTTTATGTCGATTGGAACCCGCAGAAGGGGAATGCGGGTACGCTGAAAGCAAAGTTAGAACACGGCCTGGAGGAGTACCGCAAAGATTACGCCAAATATTACGAACGTTGCAAACGAGAGAACTCGCCCGCCCTGCGTGACCCGAACCCAACAGTCATCTTGATCCCGGGTCTGGGAATGGTGGCTTGGGGCAAAGACAAATCGGAATCGCGGGTAACGGCAGAGTTTTACAACTGCGCGGTGGAGGTGATGCGTGGATCCGAAGCGATCGACGAATACACCGCGCTGCCTCAGCAGGAAGCTTTCGATATCGAGTACTGGCTGCTCGAGGAAGCCAAGCTCCAACGGATGCCGGCCGAGAAAGAACTCGCGCGGCAAGTGGTGGTAGTGATTGGGGCAGGCTCCGGCATTGGGAAGGAAGTCGTGCACCGCATCGTCAAGGATGGCGCACACGCCGTTTGCGTGGACCTCAATCAAGGGGCCGCCGAGGGGGCGGCTAAGGAAGTCGCCGATAAATATGGAGTCGGGATTGGAGTGGCGGGCACTGGAGTCTCCAACTGCGGTCTGGCTGTCGGGCTGGGCGGAAATATCACCGACCGGGCAAGCGTTCGTGCCATGTTGAACAACGCCGTCCTCGCTTACGGCGGCTTTGATTCGATCGCGGTCACGGCAGGCATTTTCGTCGCCCCGGATACCACGGGTCACATCCCCGACGATAAATGGGCGCTCACTTTTTCAATCAACGTGACGGGTTCTTACCTCGTCGCCGATGAGGCAGCCAAGACATGGCAGGAACAGGGGCTCCGGGGTAACCTTGTCCTGACTACCAGCGCCAATGCGGTGGTCGCCAAAAAGGGGAGCCTGGCTTACGACACCTCCAAGGCCGCCGCCAACCACCTCACGCGGGAGTTGGCCGTCGAGTTAGCTCCGCTGATCCGCGTCAACGCGGTGGCCCCGGCGACGGTGGTGCAAGGGAGCGCCATGTTCCCGCGGGAAAGGGTCATCTCCTCCTTAGCCAAGTACAAAATTTCTTACTCTGAAGACGAGCCAACCGACTCATTGACTCAGAAGCTGGCCCAGTTTTACGCCGACCGGACGCTGACCCGGTCCCCAATCACCCCGGCCGACCAGGCGGAAGCCTTTTACCTGCTGTTGACCAATCGCTTGAGCAAAACCACCGGCCAGGTAATCACCGTGGATGGCGGTCTTATCGAGGGTTTTCTGCGTTGAAGATCAACCTGCTCATTCCCTGTTTTGTGGACCAGTTGTTTCCCTCCGTGGGCATCAGCGTGGTCCGGATTTTTGAAAAACTCGGACACACGGTCGATTTCAAAGAAAGCATCCTCTGCTGCGGCCAACCGGCGTTTAACGCGGGCTACTGGAAAGAGGCCCGCGAGATCGCCGCGCCAGTATTGAAGTCCCTGGCGGGGTCAGACCCGGTTGTGGTGCCCTCCGGCTCCTGTGCGGCGATGGTTAAGAACTTCTACCCGGAGCTTTTCCGGGAGACGCGACAGGCCGAGGACGCGGTCCAACTGAGCCAGCGGACCTATGAATTTTCGGCGTTCCTGGTGGACCAATTACGGGTCACTGAACTTGGCAGCCGGTTCCCGGCCAGGGTGACATTCCATGACGGTTGTCATGGCCTGCGTGAATTGCACGCCAAACGTCAGCCGCGCCAGTTGCTGGAGCAAGTGAGGGATCTCACGCTCCTGGAGATGGAAGATCAAACCAGTTGTTGCGGATTCGGCGGCACCTTTGCCGTCAAATTTCCGATGATTTCAACCGCCATGGGAGAAACCAAGTGCGCCTCGGCCGTGGAGACGGGCGCAGAGTACCTGGTTTCTAACGACTCCAGTTGTCTGATGCACCTCCAAGGCCTCTTGAACCGGCAGCACCAAAAGCTTAAAATCATTCATCTCGCCGAAGTGCTAGCCAGCTCCTAAACTGATCCTGACCACCGAACTAACTCCTCCACTGAATTGCTCTGATGGCACGTGACCTATGATTTCTTCTTTTGCCGCCCAGTTCAAACGCAGTTCGACCAGGCTGACTGCGGATCTCGTTCACCGAGCAAAGATCCGGACGGCACTCGGAAGTTACGAAAAGGCGCGTGCCGGAACGACAGCGTACTACCAGGACTGGCAGGCCGCCCGCGCCGGGGCCTCGGCTCGCAAATGGGAGGCGATCAATCACCTGGACGTCTATCTGACAGAATTCGCGGACAAGCTAACCGCGCGCGGAACGAAGGTTTTCTGGGCGGGCAACGGGCAGGAGGCGCGCGACTATGTCATCGCGCTGGCCAAAGAAAAAAAAGCTCGTTCGATTATCAAATCGAAGGCCATGACCTCCGAGGAAATTCACCTCAACGCGGCGCTGAAGCAGGCCGGGTACGAGGTGGTGGAATCGGACTTAGGCGAATACATCGTCCAGCTTCGGGAGGAAGCCCCATACCACCTGGTGTTCCCGGCGATGCACCTGACCCGCCACGAGATCAGCGATCTTTTTCAAGACAAACTAAATTCGCCACCGACGGATAATCCCGAAGAACTCACTATGATCGCCCGGCGCGAGCTTCGGATGAAGTACCTTCAGGCGGACATTGGCATCAGTGGCGCGAACTTTGGCATTGCCGAGACTGGAATGATCTCGATAACCGAAAACGAAGGCAACGCGCGCCTGACCACTGCGCTGCCCAAAGTGCACGTGGCGGTTATGGGCATCGAAAAAGTCATTCCGAAGCTGGCTGATCTGGCGCTGTTCTTGCCCATGTTAGCCACCGCCGGCACCGGCCAGCAAATCACCTGTTATAACTCGTTGATCGGCGGGCCGCGCCAATCGAATGAAGCGGATGGCCCTGAAGAATTTCACGTTATCCTCCTGGATAATCAAAGAACCCAGTTACTCGCGGACGCCGAGCAGCGGGATGCGCTCCACTGCATCCGTTGCGGCGCTTGTTTGAATGTCTGCCCTATTTATCGGAACATTGGCGGCCACTCCTATGCGACCACCTACCAGGGTCCGATCGGTTCGGTGATTACGCCCCACCTGCGCGGCTTGATGGATTGGAAACACCTCTCGTACGCCTCGTCGCTCTGCGGTGCTTGCACCGAAACCTGCCCGGTGAAAATCAATCTGCACCACCATCTGCTGCACAACCGGCGCAACGCGGTCGCCCTGCAACCGGACCCGGCGGAGCGGTTCGCTTTCCGTGCTTTCGCTTTCCTCACGCGCTTTCCCGGATTGCTCAATCGGCTCGCCCGGCTGAGCCGCCCTCTTATCCCGCTGGCGAACGCGGCCAGATCGATTCTGCCGCCTCCGGTGAAGGGGTGGGTTGCTTCGCGCGATTTGCCGCCGATCCCTGAAAAAAGTTTCCGGGATTACTGGAGAAAGCGATGACCTCCGGAAAACGCGAAGAAATCCTGGGCCGGATCCGCGAAGCTTTGCGGGTACCCGCGCCACGCCGGGATGCCGGGCACAATGGTGCGCCTCCGCCGGTTGATTCCATTGAACCGAGAGCGTGGCTGCCGGCGATTCCTCCCGAGGCGGAGGGGCAACTTGCCCTCTTTGAAAAGCATTGCCTTCAACTCAGAACGGACTTTCAGCTGGTTGCCGGCGTTGAGGAAGCCGTAAAAACTTTGGCGACTCTTCGCAGTCGACACCAATGGACTTTGGGAGCG
>JAFAKL010000536.1 GCA_019235445.1 Verrucomicrobiota bacterium
GGCACTTCGTGCCAGGCCGCCTTCGCAGACTACGGCGCGCCTCGACAGCCATAGTAAGAACTGCCTGACGTGCGGTCGCGACGTAGGCCTTGCGGAGTCGGGCTACCCTCGTTTTAATCCCTCCGGGATAAATGCGTCACTGCACCTTGCCGCTGCGATGCGTTAACGTTATGGGGCGCAGCCCTAGGAAAGAGTTGGTCGGCGCCTCCGGCGCCGTTGTGAGCAAAAAGGGAACGGCTCCAGCATGAGTTGGCCGCGCGCAGTGCCGCCCAAGTAATTCGTTGCGCATTTGACGGGAACCATAAGATATGGCCTTCTGTGAGACCCGGCTCGAGATCGTGGCCGTCCGGCTCTTCCAGATCCTGGCTGAAGAGCTCGTGGCAGGGGGAGGAGAATCATAGTCATGCCCACCACTGCTCTTCAGAGGACTCAAGCCGAACAGAAATATGGACTGCGGTCTTAGTGTTTAAGCGAGGTTACAACTGATGAAAGTGTTTGTGGCAGGCGCAAGTGGCGCCATCGGCAGGCCGTTGATTGCAGCGCTAGCCGCTGCCAAGCACGAAGTGATCGGGATGACAAGCAGGGATGCGGGAGTAAAGTTGCTCCGCGAAAGAGGGGTGGATGGCGCGGTGCTGAACGCGCACGATGCCGAAGCAGTGAAAGCAGCGATTGCAAGAATCCGGCCCGATGCAATCATCGACGAACTCACGTCATTACCCAAACGCTATACAACGGAGGAGATGCGGGCAGCTGCTCCTCACGACCGCCAAATCCGGCTGGAAGGCGGAGGCAACCTGCACAGAGCGGCGATGGAGACGGCGGTTAAACGATACGTGGTGCAATCGACCGGTTTCTTCTACGGTGCGGGCCAAGGTCTGGCGTCAGAAGAAGATCCGCTTGCACACGACACATCGCCCGGGATCGCCGGCAGTGTCGCCACCTACACGCAGATTGAGGATCGGGTTCTTGGCAACGCTAGCCTTAAGGGAGTCGCTTTACGCTACGGTTTTTTCTACGGTCCGGGCACCTATCACGATCCGGAGAATGGAAGTATCTCCGAACAGATACGTCAGCGCCAATATCCGGTAATTGATCCCGGCATTGGCGTGTTCTCATTTATTCATGTCGAAGATGCTGCTGCGGCAACGGTTGCGGCCTTAGAAATACGTCCAGGCGTGTACAATATCGTCGACAACAATCCGGTGGCGATGGCTGTCTGGTTGCCTGCGTTTGCCAATTTTCTTGGAGCACCTCCACCGCCTCACATTAGTGAACAAGAGGCAATTCAAACCGGTGGTCCGGATCTCGTTTACTACGCGACGCGATTACGCGGCGCCTCGAACGAGAAAGCAAAGAAAGAGTTTGGGTTCGCGCCGCGGAGGCTCGAGTGGCTTCCAGAGCATTAATTGATTTAATTGGCTAGCAAACACGCGTGCGTCTGGGCCCCGGCTACGACCAACTCTGATTCTGATGCATATACTTGCCTTCATTGCGTTGGTGGTCACCGGCTTTACGTCGTGCGCCGAGTTTGGTCCTATGCCTTCGTGCATCCCGTGATTCGCCATCTGCCACAGGAGCACCACATTCGAGTCGAGCAGGGGCTCCTCAAGACGTTCGGGCCTGTCATGCCCGTGTTGATGACGCTGTCCGTAATTTTAGCAGTTTCTTACGCGATCAGCTCGAAATCCGTCGTAGGCCCGGCGCACATTGTACGTTGGGCGGCCGCCGCTGCGTTCATTGCCGCTTTGGTGTCGACAATAATTTTCAATGTGCCGAGGCATATGCCCCGCATAAAACTGTCGCAAGCTACGATAAGGAGCACATGTTGCCGCCGTTTGAATCGCAGCTGACGCCCGGGACCGAGAAGCTAAGCTTTCGCTGGAGTGGGGGAACATCACCCTGGGTGTGGCGATCTGCAAAGATTTAGCCTAGCCTGAACTCGAGACGCTCGGCTGGAAGCTCAAAGCGGTAAAGCGCTCCGGTGACGCGCTGTACCAAGAGGCCTGTGGAAACCCGAGGCGCTGCCGTTACTGGAGTTTACCCCGGAAGAACTCTACCGGGCAAAGGGGGAGGAAAACCTCTTGAGCTGGTCTTTGAGCGCCCCGCCATTGGGTGATTTGCACGGTCTCAGCCCGTCAATCGAGGAACGACGACGAGGACGAGCACGATTGATCAAGTGGGGGTAGAGGGTATCGACACGCGGGTATACTTCTGAACTGCCCTGCGAGCGAACAAGGGAATAAGAATAACCGCGCAGACGGTGGCTGCCATTCCGATGGCGAGCAACACCAACTCCTCTTTGCTGCGCCCGAGGTGACCAGAGGCGACGGCGTCCAATCCGGCTTTTCCTGCGGTTCCGAGCTGGCAAAACAGCAGCAGACTGGGCAACCCCCCGAGGAAAGTCGCGACCAGATAAGGGCTAAACCTAACCGCGGTCAACCCGTAAAGATAATTTGCCAATCCGAACGGGATGGGGCAGAGACGCAGCAAAATGACGATTTTCCACCCCTCTTTTTCAATCGCAATATCGATCGCGCGAAAGGTCGCGTTCTTTCTGAACTGAGCGGAAATTTCTTTGCGCAGAAACCAGCGTGATAAACAAAATCCGCCGGCAGCCCCCAGGATGAGGCCCGTAATCGCTCCAAGAACTCCAAGAGGAAACCCGAAAACGGCCGACCCAGCGATGATAAACGGGCTAGCGGGCAGAAAGAGCAGCGATCCGACGGCAAGAAATAAGGCGAGGAGGAGAACTCCGAGCGGTCCCAGGCTGCCTACCCATAGACAAAGATGTTGAAGGGCGGGGACGACCGGGAAAAACTTAGACGTGATGGCGAGCCCGGCGACAAACACGGTCGCGACGACAAGCTTTTTCGTTAACGAAGACACGGCTTTTTGAGGGAGCCTCCCGGGCCCGTCGAGCGATCCAAAGACAAACTACGTGCTCGGCCGCCCAAGCCCTATTTAATGATATGAGTATTGACGAGCCGAGTGAGTTCGAACATGTCGACCTCTTTCTTGCCGTTGAAAACGGTTTCCAGAGCTGCGTCGGCTTTGATGACCTTCTTGTCCTGGAGTTTGTTCTGTTTTATATATTCCCAAAGCTTTTTGGTCAGTTCCGTCCTGGGGAGAGGATTCGCGCCAACAATCTTCGCAAGCGCATCATCGGGCTGAACCGGTTTCATAAATGCGCTTTTCGCTTTGCTTTCGTTCGACATAGGTAGGGAGTAAAGAACGTCTCTCGAGGAAATCAACCAGAATTTGCCTTGGGAAACCTGAGGCTCGACAATCGGAGGTAGAAAGACGCCTCAGCAACGAAGATCGAATTGGGCGAATAACCTCTTGAGCTGTCTGACCGTATGAGAAAGGGCAAACTTTTCCTGGGCGATCCTGTGGGAAGCCTTCCCGAACCGGTCCAGCAACGCTTCATTACCGGCAAGAAGGCGGATAGCCTTCGCCAATTCAGTCGGATCCTTCTCCGGCACAAGGATCCCGTTTTCGTTGTGTTGGACAATTTCTGGAATACCAGCGACTTCAGTGGCGACAATCGGCAACCTGCTCGCCATGGCCTCGATCAGAACCGTTGGAAGGTTGTCCGTGTCGCCCAAGCTGTCACGGATGGCCGGGAAGACAAAAAGGGAGCTTTGCGCCAGGAGGTCCACCAGCTCAGTTTGAGGTAAAGGTCCCATCAACTGGACCATGCCGGATAGTTGATACTCGCGGATCAGTTCGTCGAGCCGGTGACGTTCGGGGCCTTCGCCGACGATCTGGCAGACAAAATGGAATCCGGTAGAGCGAAGGAGCCGGCAGCTCTCGATCAGGAACCTGAATCCTTTTTTCTCGATCAGACGACCGACCGACAATAATCGCACTGGTCCTCCTCCGGGAGCCGCAGGCTTGAAAAGGGAGAGATCCAGGCCGTTGTAGATGCGATGAACCTTGGTTGCGGATTCTGGAAAATTTCGGCGAAGCCAATTCGCGCCGAAATCGCTGACGACGACAACAAAAGAAGCCTCCTGTACGAGGTCGCTAAGGCCGACGCGCTGGTCCGGTTTCGGGCAAAAAATATCATTGGCGTGCCCAGTGAAACTGTAGGTGACGCCGAATAGGCGTTTGATCCACCATGCGGTCCGGGAAACCAGTCCGGCGAAGTGGATATGAAGATGCGAGATGCGAGC
>JAFAKL010000364.1 GCA_019235445.1 Verrucomicrobiota bacterium
TGGCTTCCACAGTCAGACCGCCGCAATGAATCACCTGCGTGTCCTGGAACGGAAAGGGGTGATCAATCGTACCCGGGGCAAAGCCCGTTCAGCGGTCGATCCGAATCTCCGATTTTCGACCGGGTTCCGGCCGATCCCGGTCTTGGGCCGGATTCCGGCTGGCCTGCCACAGGACGTTTCAGAATGGAGCGGATCGAACTTAGGGGTTGATCTGGCAGCTTTCGGGGTTGAAAACCGGGCGGAAGTCTTTGCCGTCCGGGTGCAAGGGGATTCTATGATCGGTGCTCAGATTGCCGACGGGGACACGGTACTGCTGCAAAAGCGGCTGCCAAAGAACGGGGAGATCGTTGCCGCGCTGATAGACGGCGAAGCAACCTTGAAGCGTTACCTGGTCGATAATGGCGAGCCATTCCTGAAAGCGGAGAACCCCCTCTATCCTGATCTTCTTCCAGCCGCGGAACTCGTCATCCAGGGGGTGATGATTGGGCTTCTGCGGAGAGTGCCTTAGCCCAGGATAAGTCGTATGAGAGTCGTTGTAGTGGGAGCCGGCATCGCCGGTGCGAGCGCAGCATTTCATCTGGCCGAGTTTGGCGTTGAAGTTTATCTGGTGGATGACCAGGCGCCAGGCCGCGCAACTCTCGCCGGCGCTGGGATTGTTTGTCCCTGGCTGTCGCAAAATCAGGATTCCCGGTATCAGACTCTCGCCTTGGCGGCGGTCAGATATTATCCGGAACTTGCGAAGAAGCTCGCTGCTGCGGGGGAAAGTGAAGTGGACTACGAACTAATTGGCGGCCTGGTGGTCGGTCCTTCGGCTAAGGAACTCGATCCTGTCGTCCACCGGTTGCAAAAGTACCTCGCGATGGGAATTCGGGAAGTTGGAGAGGTTCGCTCGCTCGGGCTCGGCCAGCCCCGAGAATTGTTCCCTTATCTGGACCCCGGCTTGGCCGGCGTTCACCTGAGCGGCGCCGCCAGAGTTTCCGGAGAGAGGTTCCGAGTTGGGCTGCTGAATGCAGCACGAAGAGCCGGTGCCAGGCAATTGGCCGGCACCGCAGCTTTGGTCCGTTCGGGCGCTTCCGTGAACGGAGTTCGAATTGCGGAAAAATGTGTTGGCGCGGATGCGGTGATTGTAGCCGCAGGCGCATGGTCAGGTGAGCTCTTGAGGGCGATCGACTTACCTTTGGTCGTTGAACCGCAGCGTGGCCAGATTGTGCATCTGAAAGTGGCCGAGGCGAATACCGAGGCGTTGCCTGTCATTGTGCCCGTCCTGAACGATTACTACATGCTCGGGTTCCGCAATTCTCGCATTATCATGGGAGCAACACGCGAACCCGACAGCGGGTTTGACTTTCGCCCGACCGCCAGCGGTGTCGCAGAGGTGCTAAACGAAGGGTTGAAGATTGCGCCCGGCTTAAAGAGCGCAACGATTGAGGAGATTCGTGTGGGATTACGCCCGATGAGCAGCGACGGTTTGCCGTTGCTGGGCATGCCGATTTCGGCCACCGGATTGGTGGTGGCAACAGGACTCGGGCGCTATGGATTGACTCTGGGCCCCTATGTGGGACTGCTTGCGGCACAACTGACGGTCGGAAAAACGCCTTCCTCGGATTGTTCATGTTTTCGGCCCGATCGGCAGATCTGAGGCATATCTCGGCGGATCGAAGGATGGGTAAAGATGCGGCAGTCTGGCGGCGAGCGGAAACTCCTGTTTCCCAAACGCATTTTGCGGGTTGACTTGGAGGAGATCGTGTTGCGATCGTCGGTCCGCGTATGAAAATACTCTCGGTCCTGCTCGCTCTGATTTTGGTGCATGCGGCGGTCGCTCAGGAGGAGAGCGTCTTTGGTTATCGGGACGTGGTTCAGAAGGCCGAAGCTCTTTCCAAGCAACCTTTTGCGGTCCAGAACCAGGAGCTCTCGCCTGATCTGCAGAATCTGGACTACGATCTCTATCGCAGGATTCGCTTCCTGCCGGAACGCTCTGTCTGGCGAGATGTCCCTTATCATCTCGGGTTTTTCCACCCGGGCTATTATTTCAAGCGGCGCGTGCTCTTTGAGGGAATCGAGAGGGACCGTCTTCGGGATATCCCGTTTTCACCCGATTATTTTCATTACGACAAACCGCTGGTTTTCAGCGGCCATGAGACGTTCGTCGGCTTCAAAGCGTTTGTCCCATCCAATCAGCCGGGGGTTCAAGATGAGTTTATGTCTTTCCTTGGGGCCAGCTATTTTCGCGCGATACCCAAAGGACTGCACTGGGGGCTCTCGACAAGGGGATTGGCGGTGAACACCGGGATTAATGGGCCCGAAGAATTCCCTGATTTCCGGGAATTCTGGATGCGGAAACCGAAACCAGTGGACGACTTTCTGGAGTTCTACGCGCTGCTTGACAGTGAGAGCCTGACCGGCGGTTACCAGTTCACCGTCCGATATGGGGTAATCACGACCATGGAGATCAAGGCCACCCTCTGGATGCGAAAGAAAGTGGAGGTGCTGGTCTTTGCCCCTCTGACCAGCATGTTTTATTTCGGCGGCAATACAGTGAATAAACCGACCCTGAAACCCGATTATCAGCCAACAGGCAAAACCGAGTTTTCCATGAACAAAACGGATTTCCACCGGCGCGAATTTCGCCCGCAAGTCCATGATTCGGACGGGTTGTTGCTGGATACGAACTCCAGTGAAAAAGTTTGGGCTCCGCTGAATAACCGGCAATCGGTCAGTGTCCGCCTTTTTTCCGATGTGCTATCCTATTCGCTGGTGCAGAGGGACCGGAACTTCCAGGATTATCTTGACAACGAAGCAGAATACAACATGCGGCCGAACCTTACGGTGATACCTGAGAGCGGTTTCGGTCCTGGGTTTGTCCGCCTGCTCGAACTTCCGAGCAGTGATGAGTACTCCGACAACATCGTGGCGGGTTGGCAACCAAAAAATACACCAGAGCCAGGGGGGAGTTTACAGTTTTCTTACCAACTCAAATGGCGCGGAGACGACCCGGACACCAACAATTTTCGAGTCTTGTCGACCACGGTGCGGCCAAGTCCCGGCTCGAACGAAACGCGTTTCGCGATCGAATACGGCAAGCCCGAGAGCGGTGAAACGATTCCTGTGGCGGAACTGCGGCCGTACATCCTGGCGGGTGAAGGCGCCCAGGTAAAAGATGTTCAATTCACGCCGACCGACCGGGGCTGGTTGGTTGGCTTCACGATCTTCGATCCGAATAATTCCAAACCCTTGGATGTTAGCTGTGTTATACTCCGTCGCGACACCTTCTGCTCTGAGAAATGGCAATATCTCCTGAATATATAGCCCTGCTTCGGATCGGAATTGAGTCCTCTCCGGAGTGGAAAGAGGCTTGGGAACGCATCAATGATTACCTTGACGCGCTAAGAACGCCGGACACTATCGATCGGGAGCTCATCCTGCTGTCGAGTTTCGAACGTGCGATCATTCGCAAGCGACGGCAACCGTTTACCCCAGCTACGGAACTGGCGTTTGAAGAGGCTCAGAAGACCTTGGATTTCGCCCTTCGGCACTTGATCGATGAGGAGGTATCGGACGATCGTCGCTCTGTCGAGCAGCGGGTCCGGCTCTATTTAACGGAGAATGTCGGCGGCAACTTCCTCGGCGGCACCGACGAGATGTCGGAAGAGGTCCGCCAGGCATTGCGTGAGGTCCGGCTTCAGGCAGCCCCAAACCTGCAGGTCGCGAGCATCACTGCTCGTCCGCTGGAGTTTTCGCCACCCGGCAAGAGGCTCATCTCGCTGGCGGAGAAGCTTTCTCCTTTAGGAGCAAACCGGATCGCTGCCTGGGTGTGCTGGCTGGCGATTCTCGCCCTGGTTGTTATCAGCAGTCTATACAGATTTTGAATATTCGACAACCGTTTAGAAGTTGCGCGCGAATATGCAAGGGGTGACGGAGCAACGAATCAGGATTATGAGTGAAAATCACAGATCCGGGAAACTTGTCGAATTGATCGGGGCGGAGAATGTAAAGGAAGCATTTCAAAAAAAGGTCGGACAACGGCGTTGGGCCGTCGCCTTGGTGACCTTCGGTATTTCTTTGCTGGGTTTGTGGCTGATGATTGACATCGTTGGCGCTCAAGGGTGGACACCTCTCGAAGTGCTGGAGACATTCTTGTTTGGAATTCTGTTCGCCAATCTGGCGTTTGGGTTTACCCAGGCTTTCCTCGGATTTCTGGTCCTTGCGGAAGGGCACGAACCACTCAAAATTACTAATACCCTGGATGCAACGACACCGCTGGCGTCGACGGCTGTGGTGATGCCAGTTTACAACGAAGACGCCGAAACCGTCTTTGGAAATGTCCAAGCCCTTTACCGGTCCCTCCAACAAAGACACGAACTGGATTCCTACGACTTTTACATCCTGAGTGACTCGACCGATCCGGCAAAAGCCGTTGAAGAGGAGCTGGCCTGGTCGGATATTTGCCGTCAAACAAATGGGTTTGGCAAAATTCATTATCGGCGCCGAAAGCTCCCGGTGAATCGAAAAAGCGGCAATATCGCGGATTTCTGCCGGCGCTGGGGACATCGGCACCGCTACATGGTGGTTCTGGATGCTGACAGCCTGATGACGGGAACCGCGGTTTCTTCTTTGGTCCGATTAATGGAGACAAATCCCCGCGCCGGGATCATTCAAACGATGCCGCGCCTGGTCAAAACAGAGACGTTATTTGGCCGGATCCAACAGTTTGCCTCGCGCGTTTATAGTCCGATTTTCGCGGCAGGGCTAAATTTCTGGCAACAGGGCGCCGGCAACTATTGGGGACACAACGCCATCATTCGGATCGCGCCTTTTCTGGCGAGCTGCGCTTTGCCCGGTTTGCCGGGAAAGGAACCGCTGGGGGGAAGAATTCTGAGCCACGACTTCGTTGAAGCAGCTTTGATGCGGAATGCGGGATGGGAAGTTTGGTTTGCCTACGATCTGGAAGGAAGTTATGAAGGGTTGCCTCCTAATCTGACCGAGTTTGTGAAGAGGGACCGCCGCTGGTGCCAAGGGAATCTGCAACACATGTGGTTCCTTTTAGCCCAGAACATTCGAGCGATCAGCCGGCTTCATCTGGTCCAGGGGATTCTGGCGTATGGTTCGGCTCCTCTTCTGGTGTTGTTCGTGTTTTTTGGCGGGCTACAAGCCGGCATTGACCGGCTGCAGGATAGGGTCGGAGCGTTCTCAGCGGCATCAGCAGGCGTGCTTCTTTTGATAACGTTGATTTTACTGTTCGGCCCGAAGGTTCTCAGCTTACTTCATCTTTTTGCCCGACGGACGGAAGTCGATTCATTTGGCGGTCCGGTTCGAGTGCTGCTCAGTGCTTTTCTCGAGACATTTTTCTCGATTCTGATCGCTCCAGTACTGGTCTGGTTTCACACAAGGTTTGTTTTCCGCAATATAGCGGGGCAGACAGTCACCTGGAATACTCAGACGCGCGCCGGCGGTACCGGCCCAGGCTGGTCTGAAATCGTCCGCGAGTATTGGCCGTTGCCGATCGCGGGAGTGGGATTTGGGGCGCTGGCGTGGTGGATTGCCCCAAGTTTTTTGGCTTGGCTCTCACCGATGCTGGTCGGATTGATTCTGGCGATTCCGGTCGCAAAGCTGAGCGCTCGGACTGACCTGCTTCGGCGCTTTTTCCTGACACCCGAAGAACTAGAACCTCCCCCGGAACTCATTGTTCGGTTTCAGTTGCAGCTCCGGGAAGGCGATCAGTTCGTCCACGCGGTCCTCGATCCTTTTTATAATGCCGTGCACGTCGCACTGCAGCGATCGCGCGAAACTGGTTCTCCCGCCGTCGACGGGTATGTCGCGAACTTGGCTGCCAAGCTGTTCAAGGAGGGCCCGGGGGCGTTAACGTCTCAGGAAAAGCGAGCACTGCTGGCCGATGGCGAAACCCTGGCTTACATGCATAACCTGATTTGGAAAACGCCTTCGGAACTGATGAACCCGGCCTGGGCTCAGGCCCTTGCGCAATATCGTTCGTCTTTTCGCCGGGCCCGATCCAAGCCGGAAAGCCGGGACGGGAATCTGCCCAAGACGCAACCGGCTGCTGCCGCGTGATCCCGCAGCCGGGTCGCCATGAAACGACTGATCGCCGTTGGGCTGCTCTTCCTGCTCGTCTTGATGGGGGCATTTCTCTGGCGCCAGCACCAACAATCTTTCGTGGCGACACAGCTGGCACCAGCCGACTGCTTGCTCTATGTGGAGATGCCCGATCTGGTGCGGACGGAAAAACGGTGGCCCGAGACAGCGCTCAGCCTGATCTTGGGCGAACCCTCCGTTCAACATTTTTTGAGGCAACCGATCTCCAATACCCCGGCCAACTATCAAGCCGCTTGGAGTTCGTTCGTAGGGTTGCAGTGCAGCGCGCTCTTTTTGGGAGTAACGGATCCCGATCGAGCCCGCTGGATTTGCGGTTTTCAGACATCCGTGGACCGGTCGACCTGGCGCCGTGAAATCACGAATATGTCTGAGGCGCTTTTCGGCCTGGCGATCAAGGAAATCGCGGCGAGCAACCTGGACCACCAGGGGATCGAGGCTGGAGGAGCGGAGAAAGTGCCGCTGCAGATCAGTTGCGTCCGGGTCGGTGACTGGCTCTTGTTGAGCCGCAGCAAAGATCTGTTAGTGGAGGCCGTCCGGAATTCGAGGGTGACCTCCGGTGGCTTGCAGTCGCTGCAATTGTTCAAGGAATGCCAGGCCAACGTACCCGCCGGCTATGATCTTCTCTCTTTTGCGCGGGGCGGACCCTCTCTCGATCCAGCGGTCGGATTTCGTTGGCGCTTTCACGAGCAGGGTACTCAGAGAGATCCACGCGCCGTGCTCGCGGCGACCACCATGTCAGGCGCGCGACTGCGTGATACGGTATTTATTTTGAATGGCGCGCCCGGCAATGGGACTCGCCTCGATCGAAAAGGACTGGCCATGACCAGTCCGTCCACTATCGGCTACCTGGCTTCGCACGTGGGACTTGCCGAAATTTGGCGGTGGTGTGGTCAGCTTTCAGAAGAGTCTTCTTTTGCAGAGACCGTTCGGGACTACATGGCTCAGGCGAAGCTGTTCGGTATCGAGCCTCGAGACCTCGATAGCGTGGTACTCGGAGCAGAAATCATGGTGGATGAAGATCCAAAAACAGATTTGCTGAATCCCGCGATCTCACTTCAAGTAAGTGATCCGGCGAAATTCGAGAACTTGATGGATCAGGTGGCGACCGAAAAATTTCCTGATAGATGCAGAAGAATTCAGGTCGCATCAGTTTCCGCTTATTTGATGCGAGTGAATGAAAGAGTGTCGATCGTTTTCGGTCTGGTGGGGCGCCAATTGCTGATCTCGAGCGAATTGCACTTTGCCGAGTACGTGCATCGGTTGCAAAATCACGCTGCTGGATTGGAAGCCGACAGTCAGTATGAGACGATCGCGAAACTGGTGAGTAAACCGACCGACCTCTTTGCCTATCTGGATGCGAAGTCGGGATTTGAAAGATTGTATGATGTGTGCAGACCGATGCTCGTGTTCGGGATCGTGCTGATGCCAAACTTAAACAGGTACGTCGATGCGATGGCGCTTCCGGAAACCGACGAGATCTGCAGACACTTAAGTCCAATCGTGCTCTCCAGACATCGCGTGGCAAACGGGATCGTCGACGAATCGATCGGACCGATCACTGCATATGACGCCGTGGCGCTGCTTTTCGGAGGCGCATGGGCGATGGGTTTATGGGAGCGCTAAAAGGTCTTCAGACCAGAGCGATGCAGGTCAGGACACAGGCATCTCAATGAAGCTCAGCATTGCGGAGAATTTGCAATCCGTGCGAAGGGTCATTGCCGAATCAGAGCACAAGTCGGGACGGCCAGTCGGGAGTGTCGAACTGTTGGCCGTCAGCAAAACGCATCCGCCAGAGGTAATTCGTGAGGCTGTGGAAGCAGGTCAATTGTTGTTTGGGGAGAACAGGGTGCAAGAAGCAAAGGCCAAAATTCCCGAACTCCCGGCGAGAGTGCGCTGGCATTTGATTGGGCACTTGCAAAGCAATAAGATCCGTTCAGCGCTGCCTGCCTTTGAGATCATCCATGGCGTCGACTCCGTTGACATCTTGGAGGACATTCAGCGAATTGGAGG
>JAFAKL010000396.1 GCA_019235445.1 Verrucomicrobiota bacterium
TCCCAAAAATAACGTTCGTCGAAGGCGATCCTTTGACGTTTAAAGATTTCACGAATTTCTTCCTGGTAGCTAAATTTCCTATGATGCTCTGCCTGGATAAGAATATAAACGTTGGGAGCATTTTTTAAACCGCAGCCAAAATCTAGCGTCACAAACGCTGGTGAGGATCACGACTAAATGAAGCTACCTGACCCATCACAAATACGGTCTAGGCCGGGCAACTGTTTATCCCGATGCATTATTCGGTTACAAACGAACTCACTTTCCCGGCCTTCGATCCGTACTCACGGCAGCCTTCCTAAAAATCTTGCGCCGTTTCCGTCATTCCCGTGGTGTAAGCGAAGCGCCCCCGCTTTGCACCCGCAAATCACTTCGCCTCGCACCCTTCAGATCAGAGGCTTGCAAACCGAGACGGTTCGCTTACCTCGCCTATTCTATGCTGCTCCGGCACGCTTTCGCTTTATTCCCATGAAATTGGCGACCAGCTTGTCTAGTGTTCGCATCGGAATGAGCTGCGGAATGATCCAATTCGTCAGGCGATTCGGAACAATCGCATAACGCACTTTCGGCTTTTTTGCGGCCAGGGCCTGGAAAACTGTCTCGCCGATCACTGCGGCGGGAAAGCCTGTGGCGCCTTCTTTGGCCGAGTAGTGTTCGAACTTCTCTAAAGCATCCGCGAAGGGTGTATCGCCAAATCGCTTCACCAGCCCGGTGTCCGATTTCTGCCAGATCGGAGTTACGATTGCCCCAGGGCGGATGACGATTACATCTATCCCGTACAAGATCAGTTCGCGTCGGAGGCTGTCGGAATATCCTTCTAATCCAAATTTCGATGCTGCATAGGCGCCCGTAAACGGTCCGGCGATACGACCGCTGGTGGAACTGATATTGACTATTCTTCCGGGGTCACCCTTGCGTGCCGGGTCTGCCCCGAGCAGAGGCAAAAACGCCTTGGTCACAACAAACGGACCAATCAGGTTCACTTCCAGCTGGTACCGGAATTCGTCCGTCTTCAGATGGGACAGGGGCCCGGCCACCTCAATTCCCGCATTGTTGACCAGTCCATCCAGCGTTTCATCTCCCAGCATCTCGCCGATCTTTGCCGCCGCGGTCTGAACGGCGGATTCGTTCGTAACATCAAACAAGAGGGGAACAAACTGCTCGCCAAATTCCCTTTGCAAACGATCGGCATCCTCCTCCTTTCGTACGCTTCCGAACACTCGAAATCCGCGCTCGAGCAGCACTTTGACCGATGCATAACCAATTCCTGTCGAAGTTCCGGTGATAACAACTCGTTTCATAAAAAAGCTTCTCGCGAGGCGCTGCCGATTCACAGCGTCATGCACGTGTGGTTAGCATCACAATGTCGTGTTTGGTCCTGGGTTGCGATCTGGAGCGCCGAAGGCGAGAAACAGGGATAGCCTGGGGCGCAGACCTGGCGAAGCCAGGCGAAGTCCCAGGAAGGTTAAGTTTGTAGGGATCCAGCTCTGAAGGAGCGGGTGATCTCGTGGAGTGCATTTGGTGCGCGCTTTCAGCGCTGCCGTTTCCTTTGTTGTCTTTCCTGGGGCTCCGCCCATATAAGCGTTAACTTATCGCAGCGGCAGGGAGGTGCCGTGACGCATTTATCCCGGAGGGATTAAAACGAGGGTAGCCTGGCACGAAGTGCCTGGAAAAAAGAAAAAAGACGCGTCTAGTTCTAGTCCCGTAGGGACGGTTGATCAAGGTTTGCTCCAGGTGTGTCATTCTCCTTGCCAAAGCGGAGAACGAAAACGACGACGAGGACGCGGACGAGGGGGGAAGCCCTCGACTCCAAATCGTCCTCGTCGTCGTCCTCGTTTGCGATTTTGATCGGCGGTATGCAGCGTCCTGTTTCTCGGTCTCGGTTGCATCGTAAAGCAAAACGGAATTCATCCTAAGTGTACTGGCGGAGTCGCTGACCATGTTCCTCTGCTTCTATCAATGCTGACGACAATAGCGATGGCAAAAGCAATTGAATGAATAAAAAGCGGATCATCAGCTGGATTCATCAGACCTTCCGGGAATTGCGAATCTTCGGTTGGCAGCAGGGGTACGGTGCATTCAGTGTGAGCGTTTCTGAGTTGCCAGAACTGATCAGTTACATCGACCAGCAGGTCGAACATTATCGGACTCGAACTTTTCAAGAGGAGTATCTGGCGTTTCTAAAAAAGCGCACGACGTAAAGTTCGACGAAAAATATCTCTGGGACTAGTAAGCACATCCACCGTCCCTCCGGGACGGGTCCACTTTTCTCTTGTTTCCAGGCACTTCGTGCCAGGCTACTTTCGTTTGGTCCCTCCGGGACAGGCTACTTTCGTTCTGTAGCCTATGCCACAATCCTCGCCATTCAGGATAGGATAGAGGCTAGTGCATCGTCTCATTGTGGGGGGTACACTAGCGGACATAGGCTGCCGTTTCGATTCGCAGATCGCAGGTGTACATCCCGGGCGTCGGTGGCTCGCAGGGTTTTCCGCGCTGGAACTCGCCCGGGGGTTCTTCAACAAACTTCTCCGCCTCAGCGGTCAGCTTGAACAATTTATGGACGGTATCGCTCTCACGTTCGAGCAAAACAATCGAGAGCGGCAGTTGAACTCCGATGAGCGGATGAAGGGACGGATAGAGCGCGGACTTGCGGTACCGCAATCCCGCAATCGATTCCTTGGAGGAAATCGATCGAAACGGGAGCTCGCGCCCGTTCACGAAAAGGGCGTACTGCTGGTAGAAGCTGCTGGATGCGGCCAGCTCCAGACGCTCGATGGACGTATCCACGAATCTGCTGGTGTTCCCTCCAAGAGCCGGAGTTTCAGCCAGTAACGGCCAGCCTTCCAAAGCCTTCCGTATCGTCAATCCCTCTTGATCCAGCATCGTCGGGAAACGCCATTCCCAAATCTGTCGGAACACTGCGGGATCAAATCCGAAACCGAATTGAGCGAGCTCGCTGAGCACATCCGTCAGGTCCTCCCAGAGCGGAGTAGGAAGAAAAAATTTATCATGCAAATCAAAACCGAAATCCTTCAGCGCTGTACGGAAAGGCTGTTTGAGAAAGTAGGCCAAAAGGGCGCGCCAGAGGAGCGCGACGGCGCCGGTCCAATCCGCTTTCGGGAAACTTTCCACGGCTCGGAACTCGATGAGACCGTAGCATCCGGTGGGTGGACTCCAGAACTTATCAAAGCTGATCTCGCTTCGATGGGTATTCCCCGCGACGTCCGTGTGAAGGTGGCGAACTAATTCATTGATCTGCAGACGGGAATCGCCCGCGGGTAGGTCTTCTAATTGACGATACGCCAACTCCAGATCCAGGAGGGTGTTCCCGCTTTCGTCCGGGCGGGGGGCTTGTGAGGAGATTCCGACATAACGCCCCGTAAAAAGGTAAGAAAGCGATGGATGATGCTGCCAGTAGCGCAGGATTGAGGCGAGCCAGGCGGGCCTGGTGAAGAACGGATTCTCTTCGATCGAGAAACCTCCAAAGAGGAGATGCGATCCACCTCCTGTACCGGCTGGAAGAGGCTCTTCACGAAAACTTCGCAGCCCGATGGTCTCGGCTCGTTCTTCCAAGGCGAGAATCCACTGTTGATATTCCAGCCAGCTTTTGCACACCGGGAGATTGACTTCCAGGACCCCCGGATCAGCGGTGAAGCCGAGCCTGGTCCAAGTCGACGGAAGATCTACCGGGAGATATCCTTGCCATTCCACCGCGTACCGATCCCCGACTGTTGCCGCGATAACCCGAACCAGCCGTTCCCATTGCTCGATAAGGAGAGGCGGAAGAAAAATGACAAGACCCTCTTTCCCCGTCTCTATGACCAAGGCGCGTTTGATGGCATCTTCAGGCAGCCGATTGAGCGGCAGACGAAGCCCAGTCGGTCCCTCCGCCGGCAAGAGTTCGACTTTGCGGATGTTCCAGCGTTCCGTGATCCATTTGCCATCCTTATGGTCGAGCGGCAACACCCAAACCGGAGATCCTGGAGCACGCGGATCTTTCGCTTGCAACCAGCGGTCTTCTACTTCCAATTCGAGGAGCAACTGGTCCCGAATGGACTTCAGAGCCTTTCCATCCAGACGGCTTTCTCTCCGGTTGTCCGTATGGCCAAGCGGTTCCTGCGAAGGGGTGTGTAAAATTTGCAGAGCCCATCTTGGATTGACTTCCCCTGGATATAATTTGCCCGGGCTATACAAAGTCAGTGCGCCGGGCGCGACAGTTTCCAACATCTTTTCGGCGAAAGCGTGTGCGTAGGCGAGTTTGGTCGGCCCGACTGCTGCAAAGTGCCACTCAGGACCCTCAGGTTTGATCGGTATAAAGGTTGGCTCACCGCCCATGGTTAAAACGACCCGCTCACTTCCTAACGTATCCTCCACGTGTTTGGCAATCGTCGTGAGATCTTTTTCCATCAGCAAGCTCAGATCGAGATGTGAGTCAAATGTGCCGTGGTGTTCCCCGAAATAAGAACCTTGAATCGGGGCAATATCGGTCATTTCCGCGCCGACAGCAGTTGGAATGAAACGGTGATCGCAAAAGGTGCCATTCGTCGGATCGATGCCTACCCATCCGGCGCCGGGAAGAAAAACATCCACCCAGGCATGCAGACCGCTCTCCGCGCGCCGGTCTTTCACATCAACATGGAACTGGCAAAGGAAACCGCTCACCACCCGAGCGGCCAAACCGATCTGCCGCAGGATGGTCGCGCAGAGTAACGCGGTATCCCGACAGGCGCCCGACCGCAATTCAATGGTCCTTGACGGTAATCGCGCTTTTCCTTCGGCCCGTACTTCATAGGCAATTTCGTTCTGCAGCGTACCGGCCAGCTCGACTAGCGCCTCCACCGTGTTCGGATTCCCGTTCAGTCGCCAGATTTCTCCCGTATCCGCTTCTTCCTCCGAGCGGATGGTCCTGAATGGGGCCAGGATACGGTTTTCTTCCGGCGTGTATTCGAACGGGAGCTGCAACGCACGCGGGGCGAGCAGAAAATGAAAGGGATTCTTCGGCCAGAGTTCCACTTCGAGTTTGACGCGAATCTCCAGAACCTGGCCCGGGGTAGGTAAAAAACAATTTGCCACGATGTTATCAAACAAATCCCTGCGATACTGGATATCGCTTTCGAGATTGACGATCGTTTCGAGCTGGTGCGTGGTGATCGATCGATCGGTTCGGGGATAAAGCCGGACCGCGTGGGTCGAGAAACTCACCGGCTCCTCGTAGGAATAGCGCATCCAGTTTTCAATTTTTACCCGCATAGGAACAAAAGAATTTCAAAGATCACCGTTCGCCTCTTGAGCCCTGCCCCGCCGAAAATTCTACTCGTTCAATCTGGTGACCCTGACCTGTACCTTCATCGTCTGGTGCCCCGTCCCTTTGAAGGTCCCACGGATCGGAGCGGCTTCGCTGGCATCGCGCCCAAAGGAAACGCAAATATGCTGATCTCCGCACCACCGGTTATTGGTGGGGTCCAGGGCAACCCAATGTTGTCCAGGGACCAGGACTTCGACCCAGGCATGCGTCGCCACCGAACCGATCAACCTCTTCGATTCGCCGTTTGGCCCCTTCACGGGGGAGGTTTCAATATAACCGCAGACGTAGCGCGCAGGCAAACCGGCTGTTCGCAGCACGCTCAACATGACGTGAGCAAAGTCCTGGCAGACCCCAATTCGGTCCCGCCAGATCGATTTGACTTCCGTCGAAAAATTCGTGGTTCCCTTTTTATATTGAAAGCTTTCGTAGATTGCTTTGTTCAGAGCCTCCAGACCCTCTCGCAAGGTGGTTCGTCCGTTGAGATAACGCTTCGCCCATTGCACAGATTCCCGTCCGATTTTAACCATGTCGGTCGGTTGCAGATAATCGAAGACCACCGACAAGGAACCAGTCAAAATCTGACGAGACTCTTGGATGGTCAGGTCCAGGCTTTTTTCGGGTAGGGCAGCGGGAAGAGTTTTTATCAGGGCCTCGCTGCGGATGACCAATCGTTTATGCCGGTACGGGAGAGACAAAAAGGAAACTTCATTCCCGAAATAATCGCAATAGCCTGAAGTTCGGCTTGCCGGTTCTATCATCAACCGATGTTCGCGGACGTTTTGCATCTCCCGATTCGGGGGCGTCAAGCGCAATTCAAGGTACGCCTCCGCGACCGGTTCAGCGTAGCGATAGTCAGTGATGTGCGTGACTCGGAAAAGCATGACCCTCCCATCCGGCAGCACACTTACCCCCATTACCCCCGCGAAGGCAAGAGGACACGTGTCGGCCCTTGACTCCGAATCGTTCTCGTCCCCGTCCTCGTCGTCGTTTGCGATTTTTGACCGGTGCCGTGACGCATTTATCCCGGAGGGATTAAACGAGGTAGCCTGGCACGAAGTTCCTGGAAAAAGAAAAAAGACGCGTCGTAGTTCCGCAGGGACGGTTGATCAAGGTTTCCTCCGAATGTGTCATGCTCCTTGCCAAAGCGGAGAACGAAAACGACGACGAGGAGGAGTACGAGGACGAGAACGGTTCGGAGTCGAGGGCCTCACGCCGATACGCTTCCCCCCGGCCCGCCGTTACGCCGACATGTTTCTTTAAGGAGGTCCTGGATTGCTTCCAGTGCCACCGGGTCCTCCAATGTGCTTAGGTCCCCGGCTTCGCTGCCCTCCGCCGCGGAGAGAATAGCCCGCCGAAGAATTTTTCCAGACCTGGTTTTTGGAAGAGCACGGACGAAGAAAATCGCGGAGGGCCGTGCGAACGCGCCAAGCGTCCGCTCTACCGTGGATTCGATTTCGCGCTTGAGGGTGGCTTCCGCTTCCGGAGAGGAAAACTCTCCGGCGTTCTTGAGCACAATGAAACAATGAACGGATTGCCCTTTGAGCTCGTCGCTCGCGCCCACGGTCGCCACTTCCGCTACCGCCGGATGTGAACTGACGGTTTCCTCGATCTCTCGTGTTCCGAGGCGGTGTCCGCTGACGTTGATCACATCGTCCGAACGCCCAAGGATAAAAAAGTAACCGTCCTCGTCTTGAGTCGCGTAGTCGAAGGTGGAATAGAGCTGTTTGCCGGGAAATCGACTGCAATAGTGGTGCTCAAACAGTTCATCATTCTTCCACACAGTCGGCATACAGCCTGGAGGCAACGGCAGCCCAATCGCGAGAACACCTTTCTCGCCGCGGGGGAGGGTTTCGCCGGTGGCCGGATCGACAATCATAGCGTCGTATCCGAATAACGCGATTCCAGGGGATCCAGGGCGGATCTGCGGGGGTTCAATACCGGGCAGCAGCGCGAGAACAGGCCAGCCCGTCTCCGTCTGCCAATAGTTGTCCAGAACCGGGATCCGCAACGCACCGGCTATCCAATCCCAGGTCGGTTCGTCTAACGGTTCACCTGCGAGATAGAGCCGTCGCAGACTCCGGGTGTCGTACTTACGGAGATATTCCGGGTCCTGCCGCTTCAGCACTCGAATTGCGGTGGGCGAGGTGAACATGACCGAGACCCCATATTTTTCCACGATCCGCCACCATATACCGCCGTCCGG
>JAFAKL010000136.1 GCA_019235445.1 Verrucomicrobiota bacterium
CTCTCCTCGAGCTCATCCGCCGACCGGCCGACACGTTTCTCCCCCGACCGCCGATAAGCCGAACCGCCGACACGTTTCTCCTCGCCGGTGGAGCAAAAAAGAGTCGCTACGATCGGCTGCCGATGCTATGGCAGATATTTTAAAATATGCCGCACTTTCGGTCCGTATCTTCCAAACCGGCCATAATCATAGGCGTAACGGGACATATGGATCTTGATCCTGGCCAATGCAACCTCGTCAAAACAGGTCTAAAGCATGTTTTTGCCTGGCTTCGGGCTTCGCCGAAAGAGAAAGACCAAGAACTTGGGCATCCTGGGCTGGGCCTCACCGATACCCCCGTTGTCCTCCTTTCGTCGCTGGCGCCGGGAGCGGACCAGTGGGCGGTCTCAGTTGCCCGAGAGGTTTCCACCGAGCCTGTGCACCGGGCGGGAGTTCACGTTCTTGCGCCTCTGCCGTTTTTCAAAGACCAGTATCTGGAATCTTCCACTTTCAATCGAGCCTGTGTCGATGAAAGCGCCAAACAGTTTTTGGCGAATTTTCCCGACGAGGAAACTTTTGTGGTGCGCTTCAATGACGAGCTCAACCATAACGAAGCGGAACTTCGCGCCAAACACCGCTTGATTCTGACAGGTCCTGATGCCAAGGCGGTACGTGACCGCCGTTTTCTTGCGGCGGGAGAATATGTGGCTGCCTACAGCGATATTCTCCTGGCCCTGACCGACGGGTCAATCAGACCGATCGAGAGCTCTGCTCTGATTCAGCGGGAATCCCCAAGCGCCGAAGCCATTGCCCAGAGAAAGCTGCGCGGACTAATGTTCGGCTTGCTGCCGACCTCGCCGGCACTGGGAGGAAGTGATAACGGTGCAGTGATCCACATTTACGCGCCGCGCAAACCGAAGCGCAACGATACTTCCGCAAACGCCAAAACTTCTAAGGCCGGAAAATTAGAGATTCTCTTCCCATACGAATATTGCCCGGACCACCTTCGCGCACAGAACTATAGCGACAAACGCTGGCAGAAGGCGGGCTATGCCGCCCTGTTCGCTCTAGCGCAAAATTTCCAGCTGCTAAACACAGAACAAATAGCGGTCAGAAAAGAGAAAGAAGCCAGAGCGCTGTCCGAACTTCTGCCGAACGCGGAAGTGTTATTGCCAGCCCGGTCCGACGGGAATGAACTTGGCCGTCTCCGGGATACGCTCGATCATCTTGCTCGATTGCGGCGTCGGATCGCGGATTACAACCGGTATTATGACGAGCGGATCAAAAGGCTGAAACAAACGCTCTTTCGTCTGGCTTTTTTTTCGGCCCTCTTTTTTGCCCTTGCTGAAAGTTGGGTCCCAACTCCAGACACGGGCGGCCCGCTGCGTACCTTTTGTTTTGTGGCTGGAGTCGCACTAACCCTGGCTGCTTGGGCGATCTTCTCTTGGCATCGAGCTAGACTATATGATCAACGGTCTGATGATTATCGAGCAATTGCAGAGGGATTACGGGTGCAGTTCTATTGGACGGCCTGCGGCAGTGGCGAATCAGTAGCCTCAAATTACCTGCAGCGACAGCGCGGGGAAATCGGCTGGATTCGAGGTGTTATCAGTGCGGCGTCTTTTCCCTATGAGACAATGCGCTCCATTTTCGATAATCTGTCACCTGACAAACGGCGCGCTTTGCTGGGCAGCATTCGAAAGGGATGGGTGCAAGAACAGCTCGGTTATTTTACGTCAAACGTCGACAAGCTGACGCGGCAACGAGCGTTTTTCGTTCATTACTCATCTATCATGCTCTTCAGTGCGTTCCTGCTCTATATCTTCAATTTCATCTTCCAATATTCGGTCTTGGCTAACCTTTCCAGCCTGAATCCCTCGCTGCTGATGAATCGCTCAGAGGCAATCAGTCTCTGCGGGGCGGCTATTGCCATCGTCGGCATCCTCTATGGTCTGTCGGACTTCGATTTCATTGATAAGCTAAGGACGGACGAGCTGAATTCGACGGATAAGTTGTTCCAGGCACCTTCGAAGCCGAGAACGTTCATGGATCGCATTTTTGCTTCGCTGTTTCTGGTGTTTAGCATGTTTCTGCCTAAGCGGGTCGAGTCGGTTCGCGGCGGAAATTACTTGCTCCGCGGTGCCCTGGTGGTGGCGATTACAATTCTGGTCGTCGGAAGCGCTTATTATGTGAGAGGGCTCGGATCCTGGCTCCCTTCCCCTATCAAAATCTCCTCTATGCTAAGAAATCTCCTCTTGGCCGGCGGTGTCCTTTGCGGTTTATGGGTGAGCGCTAACCACCTTACTGAAAATATACGGCGTTACGCCTCCATGGAATCCATGTTCAACGGTGCTGACGAACGTTTTGGGCAATATCTCGCCGCCTGCGATGGCAATGATCCAGTGGTGGTCCAACGAGTTTTCGACGACATCCGGTCTCTAATCATTGCGGTTGGACGCGAATCACTTCCCGAGAACGCGGATTGGCTTTTTACGCATCGCGCCCGCCCGGTCGAACCAGTTAGCACATAGCGCGAGACTAGTGCCCTTCGTTAAACACGGTTAAAACCCCGGGCCTGCAGTTTGGCCATTTCGAAGACGATTTCAGGCCTAGGTGCCTCTCTTAAGGAAAATCCTACAACGAAAGAGCGTTTTCTGTCCCGGAGGGACTAAACGAAAGTAGCCTGGCACGAAGTGCCTGGAAAGAAGAGAAAAGTGGACCCGTCCCGGAGGGACGGTTGATCGGTTGATCTGTTCACTAGTCCCAGAGATATTTTTCGAGGAAAGGAGAATGACACATTCAGAGCAAATCTTGATCAACCGTCCCTACGGGACTAAACGCCTCTTTTTTCTTTTTTTCCAGGCACTTCGTGCCAGGCTACCCTCGTTTTAATCCCTCCGGGATAAATGCGTCACGGCACCTCCCTGCCGCTGCGATAAGTTAACGCTTCTGGGGCGTAGCCCAGGGAAAGGGTTGGTCGAGGCCTCCGGCGCCGTTGTAATGACGTTGGAAATGTCCAAACTGCGGACCCGGGGTTAAAACCGGTAAAACCCTGGGCTGAATCCTGCCGGCCCCTTCGGGGCGAAGAATCATCCTAAATGCGCCTTATCTTCGCGCCATTCTGCGCTGTCGCCAACTTCAAGCGGGCACCGCAAACCAGACGCCAAACGGCGGAAGGAATACCGCATCCTGATCAATCCTGGCGGGGGCAAAACCATGACCATCGAGCGGGCGCCATGAACCCGGGAGCGACTGTCGTGCCTCTTGGTTGGAAAGGTTGAAAAGACAAAGGATTCGTTCTTCCTCCCCTCTTCGCTCAAACGCCAGGATCGACTCATTGGCTTGGACCAAGGCAAGATCGCCTGTGATGAGAGCGGCATGCTGTCTTCGCCAGCTTACGAAGCTCTTGAACATCACCAGCACGGAGGACGGATCTTTTTCCTGGTCCTCCACGGCCAGGGCCAAATGCTCCAGCGGAATCGGCAACCACGGTTTGGCGACGCTAAAGCCTCCGTAAGGTAGACCGGAAGACCACGGCATCGGCGTTCGGCACCCGTCCCGGCCCTTGAATTCGGGCCAGAATTCAATTCCGAATGGATCTTGCAGATCCTCAAAGGCGACCTCCGCTTCGGCCAATCCGAGCTCTTCGCCCTGGTAGACGCACGCACCTCCTCTGAACGACAGAAGTGCGGCGAGAAGCAACTTGGCTAATGCGCGCCTGTTTCCCCGCAGTTCCGAAATTCGCTCGGCCCGGGTCACAACCCGCTGGTTATCGTGGTTGCTCATTGCCCAGGTGGTCCATCCTCCGAGGAGAACCGCCTCGGTTTTGGCAATCACCTCACTGAGCGAAGCCACCGTGAACGGCCGCTGCATGAGCTCAAAATTATAACAACTGTGCAGATGCTCTCCCGTACGGGTGTACTTCGCGCTGACGCTGATCATCTCAACATCGGCCACCTCGCCAATCAGATAGCGGTCATCATACTGGTTGATCAGGGCGCGGAGTTCTCTTAACAACTCCAGCGTGCGAGCTTGATCACGGGTATAGACTAACTGCTGCCAATAGAACGGATTATCCGCCCCTGGCAACAATTTGGTGTAGCTCGGATTGGGATTCCAAGGAGGATTATCTCGCAATTCAGGGTCGTGTGTCAGGGTCGTGATGGCGTCGAGACGAAACCCGTCCACACCGGCATCAAGCCAAAAACGGACCTCTCCAAACATGGCATCGACGACTTCCTGATTGTGCCAGTTTAGATTGGGTTGGCTCCGCAAATAGTGGTGCAGGTAATACTGTTTGCGACGGGCCTCCCACTGCCAAGCTGAGCCACCGAAAATGGAGAGCCAGTTATTTGGAGGCGTGCCATCGGCCTTTGGCTCCGCCCAGACGTACCAATCTGCCTTTGCATTCATCAGATTCTGGCGGCTCTCCTGGAACCAAAGATGTTGGTCCGACGTGTGCCCCATGACCATGTCAATGATCACTTTCAGGCCTCTATCATGAGCCGCCAAAATCAATGAATTGAAATCTGAATTCGTCCCAAAAATCGGATCCACCATCCGGTAATCGCCGACGTCATAGCCAAAATCGCGCATCGGCGATTTAAAAAATGGAGAGATCCAAATCGCATCCACGCCCAACTGTGAAACGTAATCGAGCTTTTGGATGATACCGACGAGATCGCCAGTACCATCCGCATTAGAATCGCAAAAGCTTCGCGGATAGATCTGGTAGATAATAGCTCCACGCCACCATTCTGATTTCATTATTCTATGCAGGAGTCAGGAAACAGGATTCAGGAGATAAAAGCCTGCCATGGCAGAAAATCAAGATGTGCCTCGCTCGAATGAGAATCTCTCGCATCCCGGACAAGGCGGAAAATCCGCTGCAACGCCTGCTCTCGTCCCAACGCCGACCCGTTCCCCTCGG
>JAFAKL010000304.1 GCA_019235445.1 Verrucomicrobiota bacterium
GTGGGTTGCGAGAATGCCTGGGACAGGTACGCTACGTCGCAGCAGCACGCCGGCAAGGCGCGTTGCCTGCACCCGTCCGCCCGACCTATCTGACTGCGCCGGCGAACGCCGAACGCGGAACGCCGAGGGCTATCCGGCCCGGACCAGAGCGGCTACGACGGCTATGAGTTCCTGCGGTTCGAGCGGCTTGGCCACGTGCATGTTATAGCCTGCTTGTAGAGCTCGGATTCGGTCCTCGGAACGCGCGAAGGCTGTCATGGCAACCGCCGGAATTTTCGCGCCTCGGGAGCGAATCTGCCGAATGAGTTCATAGCCGTCCATCTCAGGCATCCCAATGTCACTGATGATAATGTCGTGCGACATCTCCGTCAGGCGCTCCAGCGCCTGACGGGCAGACGTAGCGGTGTCTACGGTTGCGTGACACTCCTTGAGCACGCGCTGCAGCACTTCACAAGCCTCGACGTCATCATCCACAACCAGAACCCGAACCTTGGAAAGGCTGACCCCACCGCATACCTCACTGTGTCCATACGGGGAAGAAAGGGGATGCTCGCGGCCGAAAGCGTCCCGGTAAACGATAGCCATGGGCAGCTGGACGCTGAAGGTGGAACCTTTATTGGTTCCCGGGCTTTTTGCCTGAGCCTTTCCGCCATGAAGTTCAACGAGGTGTCTGACAATGGCCAGTCCCAATCCAAGCCCTCCGTGGAGCCGCGTCCTGGAGCTATCCGCCTGCCTGAAACGGTCAAATACATAAGGCAGAAATTCCGGTGCAATTCCTTGCCCAGTATCGCTGACGCTCACTTTCACGTGCGAATTGACCCGTTCCAGATGAACCTGAATCTGGCCGCCTTGCGGCGTAAATTTCACGGCGTTCGACAAAAGGTTCCAGAAGATCTGCTGCAGCCGTGCGGGGTCGCCCCTGATTGGCCCGGCCGCCGGATCCAGGATGCCATCGATGCGGATGGCCTTGGTTTGCGCACCGGGCCGAACCGTTTCGATTGCCGCCTGCAGAAGCGGCATCAAGTCCACCGTTTGCAATTCGAGCCGTAATTTCCCGGAAATAATTCGACTCATATCGAGGAGATCCTCAACCAGTCGGGTTTGAGCGCGGGCGCCACGTTCAATTGCATCCAGCGCCTGAATCCGCAATTCCTCCTGCCCAGGCGACCGGCGGAGAACCTGGGTCCAACCTAATACGCTGTTTAAAGGAGTTCGCAGCTCATGGGAAACGGTGGCCAGGAATTCGTCGCGCAATCGAGATGCCCGCTCGGCATCCATTCGCGCGGCGCGCTCACTCTCCTCAGCCCGCCTGCGTTCGGCCAGTTCCTTTTGGGCCTCTTGACGCGCCTCTCGTTCGCGTTCCAGTAAACCGAGTCTTTCCTCGTCCACACTCATTTGCCGGATGGCTATGGCAGCCTGGTTCGCGCTGACACTAATCAGCAGGCGTTCCTGCTCTGTCGGAAAATCGGGTCGTGAAGATCCGGCGGCGATCACTCCCTCGTCTCCTACGTAACCGAAACGCGCGCTGGCGATGCGCAGCGACCCCTCTTGGAAGGGGTGAGGAATGACAGAGCTCGACCAAAACGGATCGCTCAACCAGGGAGCCAGCGCCCGAACGACCGCGGCACGACTCGCGGCATTGTCTCGTCCCTGACCGCACCGCGCGAATTCGGCAACACGTGTTCTGCCTCTGCGAGCGAAAGTAATGTAAATAACTTCCAGCGAAAGCGTCTGCAACATGACCTCAGCAAGGCTTTCCGCAATGCGCTCCGGATCGTAGCCGGTCCAGATTGCGGGCAGCGCCGAGAGCGCGACCAAATCGCGCATCGCGCGCCGGAGACTACTTATCTCGTCGGAGCAACTCTTTTCCAGCGGCGGTGGACTCATGAGGAAACTCGCAGCGAGCCCTTCACGCGAGACGTTGGTCGATAGCTCAGGAAAGCGAGGCGCAATGTCTTGGCTCCTGAAGCTCGCGAATCAATTGGTCGGGCGATACGAAAAATGGATTTTGTTGGGTAATTCCACCGATAACTGCCAGAGAATGGCTTCGCAGAACGTCCACCACTTGCGCAGCGGTAAATCGGGCCAGATCGTAGGTGCAAACGACCGTCGCATTGTACTTGGGCACGACCTGGTTCAAACGTGCGCAGTACTCTGCGAGATGTTCCACACCCCGTCTCTTTTCCAACGCCCACTCCATGTTCGCAACCCATCGGGTGTGGGGGTACCCTTTCTGTTTTGCTTCGGTCAGGACTTCTTCCACCAAGGCGAGCATCGCGTATTGATCAAACCATCCGGGACGTAAGTGGGCATCTTCCCAACCCCGAACCTCCAGTTGGCCTGTTCTTTCCGAGGACGAATCGATTCCGCTGGCCCGGAGTCTTTTCACAAAATCCTCTCGCCGCCGCTCGTCAATGATGTGGAAACTCTTATCGCCCTTTTTCACTCCTTCTTTGATAAAAGGGAGCAAAACTTCATACAACTCGTCCTCGCTATGGAAGAATGCGCAAGCATGACATGGAGGTTGAATGGTAGATCCGGCAAGTCGAATGCCTCGGTCAATCGCCTGGTTCATGTTTTCGGGTCTTTCTCAAACGATCTCTCTGCAGGACAGTGGCTTCTGCAGACAGCCCGTTTTGGGAAAACGTTTAGGTTTTTTCGGGGGTCACCTTGGGTCCGGATATCAGGGTACGACCGGATCCTCTCCTAGTGCACCAAGTCCGCGACTGGTATAGCGGCGTTGCGATCAAAATGGGCCGCTGGCAAGGCGGTCCGAGCCGGACTGGCGGTAGGAAGGAGCATATTCGAATCGATACGCCACCGACGAGCAACGCCGCCGCCAGCCCATTTTTCATCGCA